>JAKZUY010000078.1:0-6138 GCA_047516345.1 Dehalococcoidia bacterium
CCGATTACGGCCGTCGATCCCGAGGACGGTGAAGTGACTTACGCCCTGACGGGTACCAACGCGGACCTGTTCGATGTTGACGCTTCCAGCGGCCAGGTCAAGACCACGGAGACTCTGAACTACGAGGCTGCGAGCACGTACGCAGTTGCTTTCACCGCGTCGGATCCCCAGTCCAACAGTGCGAGTATCGCCCTGACTATCACCGTAACCGATATCGACACAGAGGCGCCGGGCGAACCTGCAAAGCCGTCCATCGAGCCGAATCCAGGCAATGGACACGAAGCGTTGAAGGTCGCGTGGACCGCTCCTGAAAACGCGGGTCCGGCGATCACGGGTTACATCGTCCAATACCGGACCGGTGGCTCAGGTGCCAATTGGACTCAAGTGACTGTTGCCGCAAACATTACTGAGACTGCGATTTCAGGCCTTGAGTCCAACACCGCGTACGAGGCGCAAGTACGAGCTGATAACGATGAGGGGGAAGGGGCCTGGTCAGAGTCCGGCACGGCCGACACGCTTGTTGCTCCCCCTGTGAACTCGCCACCTGAATTCGATGATGGCGCCACTACTACTCTGTCGGTTGCCGAGAATGCGCTTCCGGGGTCCCCTGTCGGAGCGCCGATTACTGCGTCGGACTCAGAGGCTGTGATTAAATCCCCCGGAGCCGTCTGATTGAGACCGTTTTTAAAGCTAAAGTGAGACTGAAAATCGCAGGTTTAGCAATAAAATCACAGCCTCTCAGACCAACAAGATATGCTCGGCTATTCATTGTCGGGTGCCGATTCCGCCCTGTTTTCCGTCGGAGCAACGAACAGCCAGATAACGGTTGGCGCGGGGACCGCGCTTGACTACGAATCCCCGGCAGATTCCGGCGGCGACAACGTTTACAAGATGACTGTGACGCAATTGACACGGAATCTTCTACTGGGATAGCCAGGGGGATGCGCACTTTGTTGTTTCGGTCAATGGTGACCTCGTCCAACACCAACCGGAGCATCTCCCTCCGCTGGTGCGGGGATATTTCGTCCAGACCCTTACCTGTCTTCTCGGCCCACGCGAGAACACTTTCCAATAAGGCGCGCTTTTCGCCTCCCGAAGCCTCCCTGACGCGGTATTCGTCCAGTTGCGCTCTCAGATTCTCCAATCGCTCAGTGATGAACTTGCGTTGGTGATCGAGCTGGTCCTCTGTGATCTTTCCGGTCACGTACAGCCTGATGGCACGGTCCTCTTCCATCTGGACGTTCCTCAGATCGCGCTCAGTCCTGACGATCTCCTCGGCCAGGCCACCGTTATCTTGACCGTCCAGGGATTCGATGCCGGCCATGATTAGACCGGGATTCTGAAGGACCTTTTTCACCTCGCTCCAGACCAGTTGCTCGAGCTGCTCGGCCCTGAAGGAGGGACGTTTCCGGCCATCCAGACGGTGGTCCATTCCAAGGCACCGGTAGTACCGGCGGGGGATGTCGTACTCATACGCGTACAACTTGCCGTTACGTCTGTTCCTACTCCCCCATCTCGAGATTGCCGTGAACCTGAATCCGCACTCAGAGCATCTGAGCAAGCCCTGCAGCAGGTAGAACGCCTTGGTATTCCTCTTGGACCGTTGGATACGTTTCTTCTTGAGCTCTTGCGCCCGCTCCCATATGTCCTCGTCCACCAGAGGCGGAAAGGGGACGTCGATCCAACTGTCCCTTGGCAGCTCGTAGATCCTCCTACCGGATTCCGTCGAGACCTGCCTGGTCTTGCCGAAACTCCAGACTCCCTTGTAGGCCGTGTTCGACAGAACACGGTGTATGACCCACTTGCTCCACTCTTTACCATGCTGTGCAGGGGGGATCCCCTCGTTGAAAAGCCACCCGCGGATCGAAGCGACGCCCAACCCTTCGTTTACGTACATCTGGAAGATCCGCCGCACCACCTCGGCCTGGTCCTCCACTACTTCCGGCTTGCCATCGTCTCCGATGCAGTAACCGTAGGGGATTCGTCCGACTGGGATTCGGCCCTGCTTGGCGGCCCCGCGCTTGCCCATCGATGCCCGTTCTCGGAAGTTGTCCAGCTCGATCTTGCCGATGGCCGCCATGAGACCGAAGGTCTTCATGTCGATGGCGTCCATCACAGCCTCGAGCCTAATCTGGTGGGCCTCGCCGACCTCCATCAGGGCTGCCGCCGGGTACATCCCCCGGCTCAGGCGGTCGGACTTCCAGCAGACGATGGTGTCGAAACGCCCGTTTTTGGCGTCAGCCAGCATTCGTTGGAACTCAGGACGCTTCTTGGTCCATCCCTTGCCGACCTCCTGGTAGCGGGCGACTATCCGTAGTCCCTTCTGTTCGCAGTAGGCTTCCATCTCAGCGATCTGCTCTGAGATGGATGTCTTATCTTCCTGGGCCTGGCTCATGCTCGATACGCGGGCGTAGATGGCCGCCTTGTTCGAATCTGTCGTCCGCACTTTGATTCCCGCCATGATCGCCCTTTCTCGTTCGCACCTATAAAAAAAGACCCGCCTCCGTGTGGAGAGCGGGTCTGCGAATAGTAAAATCCAGTCGCACTGCCTGCTTTTTCAGGTGGCGCCGCGGTCCGGGGCGTTGGTAGCGCCGCCGGGCCAACTTGTCCTACCTATTTTAGTCCCTTTGACGGTCTACCTCAAGGTGTGTCGATGACCACCACTGATCTGCCGCCAACTGCCGGAGCTTCGTCTCTTTGCCGGCGCCTGCCCACCGCTACTTCCTGAGTGATAGGGCCTCATCATCTGACGCCAGTTTGACCAGCAGGGTGAAGAGACGCCTCAACCGCTCCTCGCCGTCGGGGCCAGGCTTGGAGTGGATTTCCACGACCCTCAACTCCGGTGCGTCTTTGGCGGGCCTTCTTTTTTTGTTGTGTTCCTTCTTCCCTTCCATGTCGCTACGTTGGGGTGCCGTATCTAGGGACAGCTGGCCTCTCGTTACAGGTCTGCGAATGTGCTGCCGGCGCATGACTCGATCCCCCGGCGCAGATTCGTTCATCTCTGTGCGCGTTCATGGAACCGGGACGCTTGTGAAGAATGTGAAAGGACCATAGGACGCGCGTTACCTCCTCGCTCGACTGGGACGCCAAGAGCTCCCAACGGGCAGAGCGTAGTCTGGCTCGCCTACCAAAAATGGGTCATTAAATAGCGAGTTTTACGAGACCTGAGGCGGGAGACGCCTCTACGCGCTTGGAAACCACCACTGTCGGTGGGCCACCTGCTTCCACCAAGCCATTACCAAGGAGAGGTACATTGGTGGTAGCGCTAACCCAAGAGGGGGAAGGGAAAGACCCTGGCCCGGAGCGTCGCTCAGATCTCAGTGGTATGGAATGGCCCGGTGCGTTCGGCGATAGCCTTCGATTGTTTCTGCATTTCGGGCACGAAAGACCTGTACCAGGGGCGCTCATTCCAGATGCGCTCCACTGTGTCCACTCGCATACCCAGGGCCTCAGACACGATACGACAGCCGGAGACGTAGGTGCCCTGCGGCCGTATTCCAACCCTTTTCAAGACCTCGATGGTGAATTGAATCTGGATGTAACGCCGGAGTTTGGCCGGATTGGGTTGGCGACCGCGCCGGAGACGCTTCCTGGCGGGACGCTTCCGGTGCCGACCGACATCCTGCGGCCAAAGCGGGCGTGGAATGTCCTCGTGACGGCTCCTGGCCTCCTCCTCGATGCGCTCTACAGCATCGTAGTAGACCCGGCTTTCCTCGGAGCGCTTGATGTACTCTGGCAACATGCCGGGGGAGAACACGCCCGATGGGGGCGGGGCCGCCAGAACCGCCGGCACGGCTGCGGACTCCCACTCACGGTCCAGCCCGCCGACGTCCGGGATGTCGGCCAGCATTGCCTTGGCAACCCGGAGGCCCTCCTTGTGGTCTGGGCGGCGTCTACTGTCCCGAGAACCACGTCTCTCACTCCGTCGGGCCGCACGTCCATATAGATCCTTGAGAAGTTGTTGTTCGGGGAAGATCCGCCACCATTCCATCAGCTCAGCTCTCATGTAGTCCTCAGCGGCCTCCTCCTCAGCCTTCCTATCCCCCCGCGCCAAGGCCTGCATAATGCGCTTCATCGCTTCGTCTTTGCCGGGTGCGCCGAACCAGGAGACGTGATGGCCGGTAACAACCTCTTCAATGAGTCGCAGTCGCATTTCGACGCCCCAACGGATGTTGGGGTCCAACTCGTCGACGCTTTGAGGTCGGAATCTCACTCGCCGGTTTCTCCTTTTGGTGACGCGCTCGTCCCTTCCGCCGGGCGGTGCCCGAGTTCCGAGGGATCACCTGGAGATCACCTGGAATATACGCGCTTCACCGGTGTGCTCCAATAATAGGATGGCGAAGAAAAGGTGGCGGGCCGGCTGGCAGTGGACACTGGACCTCGCCAACACGTTCAGGGCGAACCAGCGCACTCCTATGAGACCGGTCAAGCCACCGGCCTGGCGGCTGATCGGCTGCTACGCCGACGTAAGGACAGAACCTCCGCCACCACATCGCCCTGGTGCGTGGAAGGTGTACAGGCCGCCCGCGGCAAGCCGACGAGGGCGCTCAGCCAGAGTGGAGCATAGGTTGACTCGTGGCGCTTGTGAGACCCCTAATTTTGATTCCCTCTAATATAATATGCCGGTGTTTCCTCTCCCCCCCCCAATCTTCTACACACAGGGTAGGAAACACGCTAGGCGAGGATCCAAGCTGGCGGCTCGCTCGCGATCCTTCGTCTTGGGGGACTATGTAGCCGAAGGCGCGGGGCGGGCGCGACTCACGGGCCCGTTCCCCAGGCTCGATCAGCCACCAATGCCCCGCCGAATCAACATCGCACACATCCAAAAATTCGGAGTAGCTGTGGCTGACTGAGTTCCTCCTTCTGCCAGACCCTTCTGGGCTCTGCGAGTCCCGTCTTTGCGAATGCACCGCCACTTGTACTGCTAAGTCCTGAATTCACACCTAGGGAAACCGGACTAGCCTCTGGTCGAATGGGCCTTCGGCTGTCAGCCTCGACGTGGGGGGGAGAGACGAAAAACTCCGCTATACACATGTATTTAGGAGACGACAGTTAGCCGGGAAAACTCCCCTTGCCGCGAGGTCGCGGCTCCCGTCGAGACCCGGCAGGAGGCAACGCTAATACGGTTCTGGAAGACACTCCCAGTCAACGACAACGGGCCACTACGACGATGCGGAGGAGCCGCAGCAGACGGTGTTCTCCTGGGCAGAGTTCATGGCCGAGGAGCCGGTCATGCCGAAGGGCCGCGGCCGCAAGGCCCAAGCCGCAACCCTCTCGATGTTCGAGTGGGCGTTCAGCCTTGAGCGGGAGCGAGAGGCCGAGCCGGTGGGCGCGCGTCCGTCCGTCTTGATCGTCCTCCGGTACGACATCGCGGTGACACATTTCCTATGGGTGGCGCGAGAGGAGGTGGACAGAACAAGAGTGGAGATCCCGGTGAACGTCTGTCACGTGGCCGCCCTGGATGACCTTGGACCCCTGGGACTCGCGTGGCGCATCCTTACGAGGGGATCCAGAAAGGTTCTCGCCCAGTGCTGATCTCGGTTTGCTCGATGCCCGCGCCGCGGTCGCGCCGGGTCTCAACCGTATTACCCACGTTCCTACGTGGGAACCAAACAGTCTCTCCATGAGGGGCGAATCCTGAGCGAAGTCCGGTAAACCTGCGGTACCAGGTCACTCGCCGAACCGGACCGGCAGGTCGTTGCTGTTCGTGTGCCCATTCCGCCCCGTTGGCCGCTGACGCGTCGTCGGGCCAATACGAAATTGGAGGTCGGACCACACTCGACTAAGATTCTCCAGTATCGACAACCGCGCCCTCACCGATCGCCGCTTCAACACCGACGCCCCAGCCCACGACGAACCCGACTGTCGGGACATCCGGATTCACGCCGATGCCCGAATCGGTTATAACCGCGTCATCAATTCCACGCGATCTTCCGCCATACGAGCTGAACGACCCTTCGAGTTGCACTTGGGCGATGCGATCATCTCAGGTAGGGTCGACGTGATCTTGGATCGCGAAGACGGCAACATTCATGCCCTTGCCCTCGTTGATTACAAGTCCTCGTTACGCCGCGAGCAAGACTTTGATCTTCAGCTCCAGGTGTATGCGAGCGCCGGCCGTCGTGAGGGCCTCAACGT
>JAKZUY010000079.1:0-4236 GCA_047516345.1 Dehalococcoidia bacterium
TCGGCGCCTGCGTAGAGCAGCCGTGGGTCCCCGGCCGCGCGTGACATCGAGAACGTGAACATCGTTGCCACCAAAAGGGCGATGACGGCAAAGAAGAATCTGCGAACCAGGAATCGTCTCATGAGAGCGCTCGCGGGCTTATTGCTAACCAGTACGGCGGCGCGGCCGGGGTGATGGCCGGGCCGCCGTATCGGCTATGTTTACTTCATCCGGCTATCCGTTAAAAGACGCCGGATAGGCCAGTTATCTGGCCAGTTTGATGTACTCAGGCGCGTTCCACGGCTGTCGCCATGACGGGCGCATCGGCCAATCTGCAATCGCGTTCGGGTTGTAAACGATCGAGAGCGGCACGGATACCACACCGGGGTTCAACGCCCACATGTGGAGGAACTCCGCAACTTCGTTCATCAGTCGGATGCGATCTTCCTTGTCGGGGTTGGCCGCAGCTTTTCCGTACTGTTCAGCGACAAACGGGGTTTCAAACCCACAGCTGAATCCGCCTCGGCTCCGGCTGCTCATCTGCACGCCCTTTGGCCAGTCCCACGGGTTTCCGTCACGGCCTTCGCCGCAACTTGTGAGCCACGGGACGGTGTTGGTGCGTCCAACGACCGACGGCCGGAAGATGGCGTAAGCGTACTTCAGGACCTGAACTTCGATTCCGACTTCGTTCCAGAATCCGGCTGTTGCGTCTGCGATCTCACCCGAGATACCCAGTCCGCCGCCAAGCTCCGGTCCCGTGTACAGGGCCATCGCGAAGCGGGTGCCTTTGTCGTTCCTTGGGAATCCCGCCTTGTCGAGGTATTCGTTCGACATTGCCGGGTCGTATGGCACTTCCCATTTCGACTGCCAGAGTGAGTCCTTGGGGTCGAAGTATTCGACGTGGACGGCGTTGCCGATTCCGCCAAGAACCGTCTCGACTACGAGGTCGCGGTCAATGGCCATGCCGAGCGCCCAGCGGACCAGGCGTGCCTGCTCCATGTCGTCGATGCCTTCGGGGTTGTTTGAGTCTACTGGATTGAACGGGTTGCCGATCCACTGGATGTCATGCACAAACGTTCCCGCTGCCGGGAGGGGTTCGCCGGTCCCTGCGTGGATGGTTTCCCACAGGTTGCCGGAGAAGAAGACACCCATCTGGATGCCGCCGCCTGTGCCGGCGGCCTTCATTCCGTTGCGCTGCATGCCGGGTATCTGGCTGACCGAGATCTCTATGGCGTCGGCTTCACCGGTGCGCATCATCGAGAGGCGAGTGGCCTCTTCAGGTGCGTGAATGAAGGTGATCGTCTCAGCCTCGCCAGTCTTCCGCCAGTGGTTCTCAACTCGGTCGAGCACCACCTTTCCTCCGGCTTCCCATTCCCTGATTGTGTAGGGGCCGGTGCCGATGGGGTTGGCTTTCGTCCAGTCTTCGCCCATCTGGTCGAGGACCGCCTTGCTGATGACTTGGGCGCCGAGCCCTTCGTCAGTCAGGTAGAAGCTCGCCCAACGTACGTCGAACTGAGCAAACGGGAAGCGGTTTGTGTACGTGTCTAATACCTCGACCGGCTGGTTGCCGATGAGGTTGGACCAGAAGCCGCCGCCGTCGGTAATGCTGACCGGGTTGAAGGCGGGGTTGGCGTCGTTGTAGGCGTACGCCACGTCCTCGGCCGTCAATTCGCCGAAGTCGCCGTGGCCGGCGCCCTGCCATGGGATGCCCTGCTTGATCGTCACGTCAACGTGGCTCAGGTCATCGGCCAAGTCCCAGCTTTCGGCCAGCATCAATTCTTCACGATTACCGTCGAAGCCGTAGTTGAACAGGTCTTCGGTAACTGGGTAGACGTTCTTTGGCGGTCCGCCGGTCGAGTTAAGTCCCTGAGGCGCCAAAATCTGGATCGTCGCGAACGTGAGATTACCCGCGGCGGTCTTGGGGTCCGGCGGTGGGCGTTCGGGTTCAATTGTCGGTACTGGCACAGCGCCCGGGGTTGCTACCACTACGACGGTCTCGACGACCTTCTCAGTGACTGTAACCTCCTTTTCGACAACGACAGTCTGTATCTCCGTTACGGTCTTGCCCTCGACGATCTTTTCGACGATGACGGTCTGGACGACTTGTTCAGTCACCGTGACGGGCTTTTCGACAACCACCGTCTGGATGATCGTCTCGCCGGCTTTCTCGACGACTTTTTCTACTTCTACTGTGACGACTTTTTCGACCACTTCGGTGCCGCCGCCACAGGCAACCGCGGCCAAGGCGGCTGCGATCAGCCCTGCCATAGCTACAGTTCCCAATTTGATTAAGCGCATGCTTGCCTCCTTCGGCAACGTGCTAATAAACGGCCCTTCGAATCTTGCCTGGCGCGTTGCGCCCGGCCATAACCGCCCTTCCAGCACGCTGGCGAACAACGCGGCATCATACTTTGTGTGGTTGGGTTCGTCAACGTCGGGAGCCTAAAAAAGGCGAGGTGGGCGCCATTAGGCGGCAGACGAAAAATGCGGGTCGGCGGGACCAGGTTTGTTGGCCGGGTTATCAATGCTGCGCCAGCGCACCGGTCGCCGCCTCAGACGTCCGATCCCATTTTGACGGCTATTGCAGTCGACGTCTCAGCTTCGGGTCGAGCGCGTCTCGCAGACCGTCCCCCCCAAGGTTTATGCCCATAACGGTTATCGTCAGAAGCAGACCTGGGAACACCACTATCCACTCGGCGGTGCGGAGGTAGGTGCGCCCTTCGGCCATCATGTTGCCCCAGCTCGGCACACTCGGCGGGGAGCCTGCCCCCAGAAAACTTAGCGCCGCCTCCACCAGAATCGCGCTGGCGCAAATATACGTTCCCTGCACTATCAGCGGAGCTATCGTCTGAGGAAAAATATGCACCCTCAGTATCCGGGCCGGCCTCACCCCGATCGCCCTCGCCGCTTCGACAAAAGCCTGCTCGCGTAGGCTGAGAACCTGCGACCTTACGAGGCGGATCACCGAGGGGATCGACGTAATCACCAGCGCAATGACTACGTTCTGTATCGAAGCCCCGAAAATCGCCATCAGCGCGACCGCCAGAAGGAGACCAGGGATGGACATTATGCCATCGACAACCCTCATCAAGATCGTGTCCAGGCGCCGGTTGTACCCCGTCGCCAAACCGATCACCGTGCCCACTAAGACCGTCAACAGCGACACCAAGAAGCCCACCAGCAGCGAAACCCGCGTTCCGAACACCGTCCGAGCGAACACGTCACGACCGAGGTGGTCTGTCCCCAGCCAGTCCATCCCCGACGGCGGAAGAAGACGGCGGAACGTGTCTATCGCCATCGGCTCTTTTGGCGACAGAAGAGGCGCGGTGATCGCGACCACACTCATCACGACGACGATCAGAACTCCCGCCGTCATCACGCCGCTTTGTCGAAAAGGTCCCAATCCCCTGCCTAAACGTGCAGCGCCCTCGGTGGATGCCTGCGAGATGAGGCCTTGCAGTGTCGTCGTTCCGTTTTTCACTTCGTAATCCGTGTCAGATCGTCATTCCCGCGAAGTCCGGAATCGAAAGAGCGCGTATTTCCTGCTTGCAAGGCGGCAGGGATCCAGTCCCATTTCGGGTCCGGGGTCAGGTACAGGCCGGGTTCTTCGCCGGACCGACGGAGAAACGTCCACACCGGGGCTAGTATCGGATTCTCGGGTCGAGGTAGGCATACACTAAATCCACAGCCAGGTTCACCAGAATGTAGATTACCGACAGGAAAAGAATGAGCCCCTGGATGATCGGGTAGTCCCGCGCCTTGATTGCGTCGGACAGGAGGCGCCCGAGTCCAGGCACGGCGAACACCACCTCGACCACCACAACCCCTGTAAGCAGTGCGGCGAACCCCAGCCCAATGATCGTGACAATGGGCAGGCTCGCGTTCTTCAGCGTATGTCTCCAAAGCACCAAAATTTCGCCGAGACCCTTCGCCCTGGCCGTCCTTACGTAGTCCTCCTGTAGCACTTCGATAACGCTCGCGCGGGTGATGCGGGCCACCAGCGCCATGATGACGGCGGCGGCGGACATTGTGGGCAGAATCATCCGCTTGGCGAACGGCCAGAACCCTTCGAACAACGGCGTATAACCGCCCGCCGGCAGCAGGTGGAAGTTGAGCGCAAACACCCAGATCAGCAGAAAACCCAGCCAGAACACCGGAATCGAGAACCCGAAAACTGAGAAGCCCATGACTACGCGGTCGACCCACGTGTTCGCTTTCCACGCCGCCAGCACCCCCATCGGGACCGCAAGCGAAATC
>JAKZUY010000080.1:0-6896 GCA_047516345.1 Dehalococcoidia bacterium
AACAGGCAAAGGAAAACACAAAATGCATGATTACGAGGAACTAGCCAAAACGTCCGCCGAGTGGCGCGAATGGTACTACGACGGCGATCCGGGCCTGAATCCCACCGCTGAGCCGGTGAAGGACGCGTTCGGACTGATCAACGCCACGTTGTTCGGGCACATCTATCAACGCCCTGCCCTCGAACCGCGGATTCGCAGTCTCTGCACCGTGGCGGCCCTCGTGGCGCTGGACAAGCCCAATCAGTTGCCGGGCCACATAACCGGCGCGCTCAACTACGGTTGGACGAAGGAACAGATCGTGGAACTGATCACGCAATTGCTGTTCTACGGGGGTTACCCGGCCGCAGTGAACGCCCTCAACGCGGCGGGAAAGACATTCGCCGAATACGACGAGCGGCACAGCGGCCAAGGGTCACAGGCGGAAGGCGAGTTGGCAGAATAGCGGCGGCGCTTTGTCCCGCAGAGGCGGTCATGGGCGGTGGGTTGGAAGGACCGCAGATGGGCTTCCGGGCAAGTGAAATTTCCGGCGTTTCCGGATTGCGGCATCTTGCGAAACGTTCGGTAACATTGCCGCGCGCGTATGACGCGCCAACGAATTCGACTTGGCAAGAGATAGACAAACGGGGGATATCAAATGACAGGCGCCGTGCGCATTGAGCGCGACTCGATGGGGGAACTCGAAGTTCCGGCAGATGCCCTTTACGGCGCCAACACTCAAAGAGCGGCGCTGAACTTCCCGATCAGTGACCTACGGTTCAATCGGTCCTTCATTCGAGCGATCGGCCAGGTGAAGCAGTCGGCGGCGACGGTAAACGAGGAACTGGGCCAGCTTGAACCTGACCTGTCCCGGGCAATCGTCGATGCGGCGCAAAAGGTCATCGACGGCGAATACGACGATGCGTTCGTGGTCGATATCTTTCAGACCGGGTCGGGCACATCGACAAACATGAACGCCAACGAAGTCATCTCGAACGTTGCCAACCAGGCCTTGGGCAGCCCACTGGGTTCAAGGTCGCCGGTTCACCCCAACGACCACGTCAACAAGGGGCAGTCGTCGAACGACGTCATCCCGACGTGTATCCATCTGGCGGCGGCTGGTTCGATCAAGGAAAACCTCCTCCCTGCGATGGACGAGCTGGAGGGCTCGCTGCGGGACAAGTCGGTCGAGTTCTGGGACGTGATCAAGACCGGCAGGACTCATTTGCAGGACGCGACGCCCATAAGGCTCGGACAGGAGTTCCTCGGATACGCCGGGCAGATGTCCTACGGGAGAGTCCGGATCGAACATGCCCTTTCAGAGATGAGTGTTCTGGCCCTCGGCGGCACGGCCGTCGGCACAGGCATCGGCATGCACCCCGAATTCTGCGGCCGCATGATCGGCCGGCTCAGCGATCTGACCGGCCTGGACCTGAGTGAAACAGCCAATCATTTCCAGGCTCAAAGCACACTCGACGGTGTGGTCGCAGCCTCCGGATCGCTCAAGACCGTTTCGGCCAGCCTGCTCAAGATAAGTAACGACCTCCGCTGGCTCGGGTCGGGGCCGCGGGCTGGAATCGGCGAAATCGAACTGCCCGAAGTCCAGCCCGGCAGTTCGATCATGCCCGGGAAGGTCAACCCGGTAATCGCCGAGTCGGCGACAATGGCGTGCGCGAAGGTCATGGGCAATGACGTGACGATCAACATTGCCGGCCAGTCCGGGAACTTCGAGCTCAACGTTATGATGCCGGTAGCAGCGTACTGCTTGCTGGAGTCGATCGACCTTTTGGCGGCGTCTTGCCGCAACCTATCCCGGCAGTGCGTCTCCGGGATCAAGGCCACCGGCCGGGGTCCCGCCATGGTGGAGCATGGACTGGCCATTTGCACCGCCCTTGCGCCCATCATCGGGTACGATTCGGCCGCCGCCATAGCGCACATGGCATCGGAGTCGGGTGAAACCATTAAGCAAGTGGCGTTGCGCGAAACCGACCTTTCTTCCGACGAACTGGACCGAATCCTGGACCCGACGACCATGACACAGCCCTGCGCCGACATTTCGGCAGGAGGATAGTGTTACGGATCAGGCCGAATCGAGACCCGCACTTCCGCCCTGCCCCGTAGAACGTGCCCGGCGGCTGGCTGGAGTAAGGATTTGAAGATCCGGCGCTTTTATCGACTAACATTCACGAGTCGCGCCGCACGCGTTGCGGCGATACATGAACCAAAGGAGAAACAAACATGGGCGCTGAGAAACGCGTAACTGAACTCGGGATAGACCTGTCGTCTGTGCCGACCCCCATCGCCAACTACGTACCGTCGGTCAGGACGGGGAATCTCGTGTTCCTGTCCGGACAAGGCCCGAGCCGGCCGGAAGGCGGAATGGTCACCGGCAAGCTTGGACGGGACATATCGATAGATGAGGGTTATGCGGCTGCACGTCTCGTCGCCATCGGCCTCTTGTCGGCGCTCAGGGCGGAAATCGGCAGCCTCGACCGCGTGACGCGGATCGTCAAACTGTTGGGCATGGTCAACGGGACTGTGGACTTCACCGATCAGCCGAGCGTGATAAACGGCGCGTCAGACCTGCTCGTCGACATCTTTGGCGACCGCGGGAAGCACGCCAGATCCGCGGTGGGAATGGGCAGCTTGCCGATGGGCATCTCCGTTGAGGTAGAGATGATCGTAGAGGTCGAATGAGTATTTCTCGGCCGGCAATCGCTGAATCGAAGGGTGGCTTTCAATGGCTGTAGTCAAAGTGAATACGGTTAACCACGTGGGTGTGCCGGTGAAGGACCGGAAGCGCGCGTTCGCGTTCTACCGAGACCTGCTTGGCCTCAAAGTCATCCCGAGCATGGTGGACAACGAGAATATCGCGTGGCTACAGGCGACCGACGGGACGATGGTCCACATTGTGGAACCGACCAATGTTCGGATGGCCCTTCCCCATACCGCCTACGAGGTCGACGACTTCGACCAGGCACTGAAGGCGGTACAAGAGGCGGGATACGAGGTTGACGGGCCGAGCGAACGCCACGACGGCCAGCGATGTTTCTTCGTCCTCGACCCAGACGGAAATCGGGTCGAATTCGTTACCGCTGGCGGCCACAAACCGGTCAACCGGGTTGCCGACGAGTGGGGCTATACGCGGCCCGGATAGGGGTCGTTACGGCGGCAGGATTCGGACGGCCGTAATCGTTTCGCACCTGTGACAACCTGGGTCACCGCCGCAGGACGGGATGCGTGCGTCAAAAATTGGCCCTTGGCCAGAGCGCAGGGCCAGTCGTTACTCCTTAGCCAGTTGTGACGTGAAATTCACTCTGCCCTGAATCGAAAACCGCGGGCTGCCAGCATCGAAAAAAGTCAATCTCATACTGGCAGCCCTGCAACTGGCCGCCGCCGTGACATGGAACCCGTAATTGTCGATTAGCCCTGGTTGCGTAGGAACGGACTCAGCCACGGAAGCACGTCTGACCCCCAATCATTTCCGCTCGAGACGGCTGTTTCAGGGAAGTCCGGCAGCGTCTTGTTCCAGGGGTTGACCGTTCTGATTGACGGGTCGCCCATTGGACCCAGCCAATCGCCTGGCGAGGATGCTATACGACCCTCTATGACGCTGACCTAAAAATAGATTGATATGGGAGAGTGGTGAACTCCACCTACATGAAGTGTTACGTTGGGAGACATGCAGAAGGGCGGAACGCCACCTGCTCAATAGTTCCCTGCCCTCTTAGCCGAGCGCAGCGCTCCGGGTGTGAGTCCTAAGCAAGGTCGGTACGGGAGGGTGGTGAACGACACCTCCTTATACGGCCATACAATCGCGCAACGGCGGGTGGGCGTCATGACTCAAGCATCCGATCCAAATCCGGACGACGTTCATGCCACTCGGTCTCAAGCTGAAACGCGTACGCCACATTCAATACCGTCTGCTCTTTCCACCATCGGCCGGCGATCTGCAAACCAATAGGGAGTCCACTGTTAGTGAAACCGCAAGGCACACTTATTGCCGGTTGGCCGGTAACGTTATGTGGCTGTGTGAATCCTGCAAGTCGTTGAAAGCGTGCTTCGGAGCCGCTGACTTGAACACTATCTTCGTCGATTCGCGGCGCTGGGATCGGAGTCGTAGGTCCGACAATTATCTCCACTTCCTGCATGATTTCTTCGATCTTGGCGGTGATTTCACGGCCACTTTCGACTGCGCGGAGGTATTGTACGGCCGAGATCTCCCGGCCCTCCGCCAGAAACTTCTGGCACCAAGATCCGTAATCATCGAAGCGGTCGCGAATCCACTCATGATGGTAGCAAGCGCCCTCGGATTTTGAAATGACGGGGCCGATTTGTGAAGCTTCCGTGAGGATGTCCAGTGGCAACTCCTTGATTGTGCAGCCGAGCCTTTCCAGGACCCCAATCGCTTCAACCACTGCGGACCTTACCTCTGGATGCGTGAAATCAAGAAACGGGTCGTCTGCAATTCCGACGACGACTCCATCCACCTTGGGATCCAGCCTCTCCAAATAGTTCGGCACACTCCTGTGTGACGTTGCAGAATCCTTGTCGTCGTGACCCGCTATCGCATGGGTTATTGCTGCGACGTCTTCAACGGTTCTCGCGAGCGGTCCGACGTGATCAAGTGTGTTGGAGACCGGAACAACGCCAAATCGAGAGACCCGCCCGAAGGTCGGTTTGAGTCCGACGGCTCCGCTGTATGCCGCTGGACTCCTTATCGAACCTCCGGTATCAGAACCCATCGCGCCGTAACAGAGGCCCGCCACGACGGCCGATGCTGAGCCTGTTGACGAACCGCCTGCAATGTGTTCGAGATTCCACGGATTGCGGCCCGGCCCGTAGTGGGCATTCTTCCCACCCCCGGCCAGCGCGAACTCACTCATGTGCGTCTTCCCGACGCATACAGCGCCTGCTGCTCGCAGACGCTGGCCCACTGTGCTGTCATCCTGTGGAAGGAAATCCGCCAGGATCTTTGACCCTGCGGTAGTCTTCGTTCCTTTAGTCCAGAACAGATCCTTTAACGCGATCGGAATGCCGTGGAGAATACCTCGGTAATGTCCGCCCAGGATTTCCCGCTCAGCGATGTGGGCTCCCTCAAGAGCCTCTTCTTCCATAACCGTTATGAAAGCGTTGGTTCTCGGGTTCAACTCCGCAATCCGCTCGAGATGAACCTGCACAAGTTCGACCGGAGATATTGATCTCGAGCGGATCAATTTAGCAACATCGGGAATTGACTGCCACCAGATATCCGTATTCATCTTTTTAGACCTCCTGAGAACGTAAAATCCATGACAACCGGGTTCGCTATTGCAGCTGACTTAGCCTTGGGTCCAGTCGATCTCTTAGCCAGTCACCTAGAAAGTTGAGTGACATCACTACCGAAAATATGGCCACACCTGGAAATAAGGGTATCCACCAACTCGTTGCCAAATAGTCTCTACCTTCGGCTATCATTAGTCCCCACGCGGGGGTGGGAGAAGGGATACCGGCACCCAGAAAGCTCAACGTAGCTTCTGCCAGGATTAACTGGCCAACACGCAGTGTTGCGATCACAAGAACTGTGTTCAACACTCCAGGTAGAATATGTAGGAACATGATTCTGACGTTTGAAGCTCCGGCGACACGCGCTAGTGCAACGAAGTCTCTTTCTTTCAAAGACAACACCTCACCTCGAATGTTACGAGGGAAAGCGCTCCAAGCCAGCAGAGCCAGGAGGCCCATTACTGTACTGAGACTCTGGCCGATAACAACGGCGGTCACCAAGGCAATAAGGACGAACGGCAAGGCCAGCCAAACATCTACCATCCGCATCATTAGTTCGTCCAATAGTCCGCCAAAATAGCCCGAGACCAAGCCAGCGACGGTGCCGACCAGAATCCCACTGGCCAAGGAAACACCCGCCACCATCAGGGATATCCTGGCGCCGTGGATAACTCGGCTGAGTACATCTCTACCTGCATGGTCAGCGCCCAGTATGTACGTAATGGCTACCTTGGGGTGTTGTTCGTACCAGTCGCTGTACCAGATTGGGGGTGCCGTTCTTGCGCGAGGATCACCTGCCGAAGGGTCGTGCGGCGCTATAAGGGGGGCGAAGGCAGCAACAACGGCCAACAACAGAAGTATGCCAATAGGCAATATCGGCCATCGTCTCGCACTCGATAACGCATCCCTGACGCCAGAAGGACGAAAAGCCAAGGCCAGCTCCGACCTCTGGCTACTGTTATTGGACAACGGCAGGCTCATTGATGGCAAGGAACATTTTTGTTTTATGAATATCTGATACGAGGATCCACAATTACGGTCAGAACATCGGCGAATAAGTTCAGAACAACATTGAAGACCGCAAAGAGCAGGACTGTCGCGGTGAGGACCGGGAAATCATTGTCCCAGACGGACTGCACCGCGAGTCTGCCTATCCCCGGCCACGCAAAAACTGTTTCCACAACTACTGAGCCGTTGATGAAGCTGGCCAGTAGCAAGGCCGACACCGTCAAAGGAGGTATGAGGGCGTTCCTTAACGCGTGCTTCCAGATCAGCCTGTAGGAAGAAACTCCCTTCCCGCGGGCTAGCGTGATGAATTCCGAATGCAGCACGTCCAGCATGGCAGAGCGAGTCAGGCGCAGATAAGTGGCGGCCGGAAGCCAGCCCAGGACAATCACTGGCATGATCAGGTGTCGGATCTGGGTCGGCAAAGACGCGCCGGCAGGCCTCGTGGCCGCAGGTAGTAAGTCTAACGTTACTGCAAACAGCAGAATTCCCATCATGCCAACCCAAAAGGTGGGAAGAGCCTGCCCAAATAGCGCGAAACCACGCCCCAGGTAATCCCAGGGGCTGCCCCTGCGGACCGCAGACAAGACCCCCAGAGGAATTCCCACGACCGTGGCGAATAGCCAGGCGCCGACCCCGAGCTGAAACGT
>JAKZUY010000081.1:0-26921 GCA_047516345.1 Dehalococcoidia bacterium
ACGTCGGTCGAGGTCCAATCCGACTCTTTGTCGATGTTGAGGAACCCGCCCACTGCAATTTTGGCCGGTTTCGGGTGTCTGATCACAGCGCGGCGTCCCCGACCGACCTTCGCAAGTCTTCTTCCTTGACTTTGTCGATAAGCGCCAGCATCTCGGCGCCCTCTTCGAGCCTCGAATCTGCCAGGAATTGGAGGGACGGGATCCTCCGCATTCGCACTCGGCTCTTGAGGAGGTTCCTGAGCCTGCCCGATGCGGACTGCAGCGCTTCCACGCTCGACCCCCGCAACTGTTCGTCGCCCAGCACGCTGACGTATACCCTGGCCTTTCCAAGGTCCGCCGCGCAGTCAACGCTGGTGACGGAGGTCAAGTCTGCAAGGCGCGGGTCGGCGACCGCCTCCGCTATGAGGCTGCCCAGTTCCTTGCGCAACGTGAAGTTGACGCGCTCCATTCGCCTCGACATGGCGATCGTAAAACCCCGGCGAAATCCGGTGTTTAGCGCCTCAACACCTGGATCTCGTACGCCTCGAGGATGTCCTGCACCTCAAAGTCGTCGAAACCGTCGAGGACGATGCCGCCTTCGAAGTTGGTGCCGAGTTCGCGCACGTTATCTTTCAGGTGGCGCATGGAGGCCACGCGGCCCGAGAACAGTTCGTTACCAGACCGTCGTACGCGTACGCGTGAGTTGCGTCGAACCGTGCCGTCAATGATCCGCACGCCAGCGATCTTGTTGCGGCGGCCGAGCGCGAACACTTCCTGAATCAGCGCATGGCCCGTGACGACCTCCCGCTCTTCCGGATCCACCAGCCCGCTTACGGCGGCCTGAACGTCGTCGATCAGGTCATAGATGATGCGGTACGAGCGGATGCTCACGCCTCGGGCGGCGGCCAACTGCGCGGCCCCAGTGTCGAGTTCGGACTCGAATCCAACGACGATCGCGTCAGAGGCGGCGGCCAACATAACGTCCGATTCGGTTATGGCGCCGGCGGCGGCCGACACCACGTTGACCTGCACTTCCTTTGTCGAAAGCTGCTCGACCGCTCTCCGCACTGCGTCTACCGAGCCTTGTGTCGATGCCTTGATTACTACCGTTAACTTCTTGTACTCGCCGCGGTGGACGCTCCGCATAACTTCGGCGAGCGTCGTTGCCTGCCGGGTTTCGCCGCGTCTCGCTGCGATTCTGCGGCGCGTCTCCACAAGCTGGCGCGCGGTCCTCTCGGCGGGGACTACTTCAAATTGATCGCCGACGGCGGGCAGACCGTCCAGCCCCAGGACTTCGATCGGCGTGGAAGGGCCCGCCTCATCGATGTCTTGGCCAAATCCGTCGATCATGCCGCGAACTCGGCCGCGTTGAACCCCGGCTACTATGTTGTCGCCCTTCCTGACGGAGCCGGATCGTACGAGGACGGTAGAAATCGGTCCCCTCGACCGGTCCATATGGGATTCGATGACGACTCCAAGGCCGGCGCGATCCGGGTTTGCCTTCAGTTCTGAAATCTCGGCAACCAGAAGTAGCGAGTCGAGCAGATCGTCCACTCCATCGCCTTTCAGGGCTGACACCGGCACCGCTACGACGTCGCCTCCGTACTCCTCGACAAGAACGTTCTGGTCGGCCAAGGCCGCCCTTGTTCGGTCGAGATCGGCGGCGGGCAAGTCAATCTTGTTGATGGCGACGACCATCGGCACCCCGGCGGCGCGGGCGTGGTCGATCGCCTCGCGGGTCTGCGGCATTACCCCGTCGTCTGCGGCTACGACGAGCACTGCGATATCGGTCACCTGCGCGCCACTTGCTCGCATGGCCGTAAACGCTTCATGCCCGGGCGTGTCGATAAACGTGAGGAGGTTGTCTGCCTTGCGGACCTGGTAAGCGCCGACAGCCTGGGTAATTCCCCCGGCCTCGGAATTAACTACAGCGGTGCCGCGTATGGCGTCGAGTAAGGTGGTCTTACCGTGGTCGACGTGGCCAAGCACGGTGATGATCGGCGGTCTGACCTGAGAGTTCTCGGCGGTCATTTCTTCGTCGACGCCGACCTGGATTCCCGCCGTGCTTTCTTCCCTGTCTTTGGGCTTGAGCACCGGGACTTTGAACGACGCAGCAACCCGGGCGGCAGTTTCGAAATCGACCACCTCGTTGACCGTCACCATGACACCCGTACGCATCAAGGACTTTATGGTGTCCACATTACTGCGCTGCAAGATGCCGGAAAGCTCGCCAACGGTCATCGTGGCCGGTAGCTCTACCGGTCCCGCCGGTTCCTCCGGACGCTCGATAACGCGAACGTTCGCTTCGACCGGCGCGCCGCGACGGCGGCCCGATCCCCGTTTAGCTGAGTTTGAATATCGTCTTGCCATTTATGCGTTGCCAATCGTTCGGGAACCTTCGCCCGGCTCAACCGGGGGTTCGTAGTTTTCGCGACCGGGAGCGAATGTAAGTAATCGCTCTCGTGCCGACTCTTTCAACTCAGTCTTCAGCGCCTGAGATAGTTTACCCCGCGTCACACCCCCCACCCAGCAGGCCGGTTCCGAACAGAGGTAAGCGCCGCGGCCGTCCGTCTTGCCGGTGGCGTCAACCTGGACCACCCCTTCGGCGGTCCGCACGATGCGAATCAGTTCTCGCTTGGGCCGTTTTGTACGGCACACCACGCAAGATCGGAGAGGAACATGCTTCTGCATTTTCACAGCGCGGCTCCTTCCAGTGTACGCGTTACGGGTTGCTCATGCCCGCCTGCCGCGGTCAGCGACGGCGTCTCGCACGTCCGCCGCCACCGCGCCGTCTGCGGCCTTCGCCCTCTTCCCGGAATCCTGCAATATCCTCTGCGAATCTGATCACACCCACGCCCGCGTCGTCTTCAGGCGCGGAGAAGTCTGCCTGCCACAGGTCATTCGACGAGAAGTCGATAGTAACCTCTGCCGCTGCGGCTTCCTTGCGCTCGGCCTCTTCCCGTTCAAGGGCTGCAAGCTCTTCTTCAAGCGCAAGCAGAGCAAGTTCTTCTTCGTGCGCAAGCAGAGCAAGTTCTTCTTCGTGCGCAGCGGCGTCTTCCTCAGCAGTAACGGCTTCCGGAATGTCCGCAGAGTCCATGCTAACTGGAATGCCGGTTTCGTCGACTGCTGCCGCTGCTTCTTCTAGGACAACGGGTTCCATCACCGGCTCAACCCGCTGTTGATCGACTTCGGCTGCGATGGCCTCTTCCACCGGCTGTTCCGTAACAACGGGTTCTTCTGCTATCGCGGCGACCTCTACCAGTTCAGGCTCGGGTTCGGGTTTGGGCACTGCTGCCGCTGCCGCCGCGGCAGCCATAGAAGCTTGCGTGGCGCCGCGAATGTCGATATGCCATCCGGTCAGTTTCGCCGCCAGTCGCGCATTCTGGCCCTCTCGGCCGATTGCCAACGAAAGGACCCGATCAGGCACGATCACGATGGCCGACACTTCGTCTTCGTTTATTTGGACATGGTCGACGTTGGCCGGACTCAAGGAATTTGCAATGAACCTGGCCAGGTCTCTGTCCCACTCGATGACGTCGATCTTTTCGCCCAGAAGCTCATTCACCACGTTCTGGATGCGGATGCCCCTAAGGCCCACACATGCGCCCACCGCATCGACGCCCGTTTGCGTGGAGTGAACCGCAACTTTGCTTCGCGAACCGGCTTCCCGCGCAATCGACTTGATCTCAATGATGCCGTTAAAGATCTCCGGCACTTCGACTTCGAACAGGCGCTTAAGCAGTTCGGGGTGAGTTCGCGAGACGACGATTTCCGGTCCGCGGACCGTACGCGCCACGTCCAGAATGAAAAACTTGAGTTGTTGGCCGGGGCGATATCGCTCGAACTGGGCTTGCTCGCTGTGAGGCATGATCGCCTCGGCCCGGCCAAGGTCGACGGTGATGAAACGCGGGTCTATGCGCTGGATCGTGCCGGTCAGCAACTCCCCCGCCTTGTCGACGTACTCATCGAAAACGAGGTCCCGCTCGGCCTCTCTCAAGCGCTGCATGACGACCTGCTTGGCGGTCTGCGCTGCTATGCGGCCCGGGTTGTGAGCGATAAAACCGGTCTCCAGAACGTCGCCGATTTGGGCGCCAAGCTGGATTTTCTGGGCGTCGGCCACTGTGACCTCGGCGCCCGGCTCCTCTATTTCATCTACGACATGGATGACAGTTTTAACCGTTACGTCGCCATCGCCTGGGTCGACCTGAACCACAACGTCCTGTCCCCCAGCCGCGGGGTCTCTCTTGTACGCGGAGGCAAGGGCGGCTTCGATGGCCGATACAACCACGGAATGCGGCAACTTTCGCTCGGCGGCAAGCTGGGTCACGGCCAGCAGTAGATCGCTTTTCATGGGCCGCCTTTCCGGCTTCAACAGCCACTAAACTAAAATTACTTTGGCTAACAAAAAAGTGGGCCGAGCCCACTTTCAAGTACCAACTCCAACATCCACCCTTAATCCATTTGATTTTACCAACTCCGGCCACTTTGGCGCAAACTTGAAACCGGCCGGAAACCTGTGCAGCGCAGGTGTTCACACCCAGCGGCAAATCACGTCGGCGGATGCGCCGAAGCTAGCAAGGAACTGTTTTGTCCGAACCTTTGGCCATCATCCTGGATTTCGATAAAACCCTCACGACGTCCGATATCGGTGAATCGATTGTCGAACATTTTGGATCACCCGGCTGGGAACACGGCATCGACCGATTCAGGTCCGGCGAATACGGCATACGGGACCTGTGGGAGTACGAAATATCCCATCTGTCGATTGAACGTATACCGGAGATGACCGCATACTCCCTCGAAATTGCGAAGTTGCGATCCGGACTACCTGAACTCCTCGAATATGCCGAGACAGGCGGCACGCCGGTCGAGGTGGCGTCGAACGGGATGGACTTCTACGTCAACGCAATTCTGGCTGCTAACGGTATGGGCAACTTGCGGTCGGCCGCCCCCGGCATTGCCGCGGGACCGGATGGCAGGCCGAGACTGACCTTTGCAAACGGATACGCGCGGTGTCTTCGCACTGGCCTCTGTAAATGTGAACGCGTATGGGATCACCGCCGGAACGGGCGAAAGGTCGTATACGTCGGAGACGGGATATCCGACCTCTGCGTGGCTGAGCAGGCCGACACGGTTTTCGCCCGCGACTGGCTCGCGAGGCACTGCGGCGAGTCGGGAATACCGTTCACACCGTTTGACGACTTCTTTCAGGTGTTAAAGGCCCTAAAAACCTCGGGCCACTGAAGCAAGTCGCGGTCAGGCGGCCTGCAACGCGCGAAGAATGTCGTCGGGCGCGGAGTCGAGCGGCACGACCTCCGTTGACTTCTCAGCCCGCATTTTGATCTCTGCGCCGCCGGCCTTCAAACTACGCCGGCTGACGACCGCGCGCAGCGGCGACCCGATCAGATCCGCGTCGTTGAACTTGACGCCGGGCGGTTCGTCGCGGTCGTCATAAAGCACTTCGACGCCCATTTTCACAAGAGATTCGTACAGGCCATCGGCCTTCGCCCTGACCTCATCGTCTTCAATGTTGAGTCCGGCCAGATAGACCTCGTACGGAGCGATAGCCCGCGGAAGAACCATGCCCCGATCATCGTGATTTACCTCGATGGCGGCTGCCAGGAGACGGCCAAGGCCGATGCCGTAGCAACCCATCAGGGCGTCATGGTGGTCGCCCTGATCGTCGAGAAAGCTGGCTCCGAGTTTCTGGCTGTAAACGGTGCCCAACTTGAAGATATGCCCGACCTCTATGCCGCGTCGGGCCCTGAGCGCTCCGTCGCACCGCGGGCAGGGGGATCCGTCCTGAGCCTCGGCTATATCGGTTTTCAGATCGGCCCTGAAGTCTCTTGGGAAATTGACGTTGCGCAGGTGGTAGCCGTCCTTGTTCGCTCCCGCCAGGTAGTTCGCGCCCAACTCGATCGAGTCATCCACAACTGATTTGACGTCTCCCATACCAACGGCGGACGCCGATCCGGCGATCAACCCAGCCGCCTCGACCTCCGGAGGCGTTGCCATTCTTACGTCTGCGCCGCCGAGGACATTCCGCAATTTAGTCTCGTTGACCTCGTAGTCACCCCGAATTGTGACCAGCGCCATTTCCCCGGCGGCCATATAGAAAACCGCTTTGGCGGTTTTCGTGCGCGGCACTCCCTCGAATTCGGCCAGGTCTTCAATCGTCTTGACGCCGGGGGTTTCGAACTCTTCGATCTCTTGTTGCTCTTCGTGAGGGTTGGCGGTCTTGCGGAACTCTGCCTTTTCGGCGTTGGCAGCGTATTCGCACTTGTCACAAACCAGTATTACGTCTTCGCCGCTTTCGGCAGGCAGCACGAACTCCTTCGAGTCCTTTCCACCGATGGCGCCCGAGTCGGCATCGACCATGATGGCGTTCAGGCCGCAGCGGCTGAAGATGGCACGGTAAGCGGTGGCCATCGCCTCGTAGCTCAGGTCCAATCCTCCCGCGTCAGCGTCGAACGAATAGGCGTCCTTCATCTCGAATTCGCGTACTCGCAGCAATCCCCCGCGCGGCCGGGTCTCATCCCGAAACTTTGTCTGGATCTGGTAAAGAGTGAACGGCAGATCGCGATAGCTGAAGATCCCCGCCCGCGCCATTATGGTGACGACCTCTTCGTGCGTCGGCGCGAGGACCATCTGACGCTCACGGCGGTCGGTGAACTGGGCCAACGGCGGTATGAACGTATCGGCCCGGCCGGACCGCTCCCACACCTCGCGGGGCTGGACGACGGGCATGTTGATCTCCTGTCCGCCGGCGCCATCCATCTCCTCCCTGATAATTCGCCTGATCTTCTCGATCGACCGCCAGCCCAACGGCAGATAGCTGAATATCCCTGCTGCGACCTGCTGGATGAAGCCGGCGCGCACTAGCAACCGATGGCTGACCGTTTCAGCGTCCGCCGGCGCCTCGCGCAGGGTCTTGCCAAACAGGTTCGAAAACCTCATTTAATCTCTCCGTCCGGAACTGGAATGGTTACCCCGTCTGATAGGGTCTTGCGTCTCGCGGTCAATTGGCAGTCGGCGCCGATAACAGACGCGCCGAAAGTCGTTCCGAGTCCGTTCCTACCCAGACTTCACGCCTTCTGCGTAGTGGGTCAGAACGTAATCTTCGACCATTGTGACGAAATCGCTCGCAATGGTGTCGCCCTGCAGGAATCCCGTCCGTTGTCCGTCGACAAATACGGGAGCTCTGGGGGACTCTCCGGTACCCGGCAACGAAATACCGATGTTGGCTGCCCTGGACTCTCCCGGGCCGTTCACGACGCAGCCCATCACCGCGACCCTCAATTCAGCCACGTCGGGATACTCATGCTTCCAAACAGCCATCTTGCTGTCGAGGTGCTCCTGAATGTCCTGCGCGAGCTCGCGGAACAGCGTGGAGGTCGTGCGGCCGCAGCCGGGACAGGCTGTAACGGCCGGCCGGAATGACCGGAGGCTCAACGCCTGAAGAATTTCCTGGCACAGTCTGACCTCGCGTGTACGGTCGCCGCCCGGCTCGGGCGTGAGGCTGCTCCTGATCGTGTCGCCGATACCCTCTTCGAGCAAGATCGACAGCGCCGCGGTGGTGGCCACCACACCCTTCGTACCCATTCCCGCCTCTGTGAGACCAAGGTGGAGAGCCGTGTCGGTCTTTTCCGCAAGATCGCGGTAGGCTGAGACCATCTGACCGAGGCGGGAGACCTTGCACGAGATTATCAGGCGGTCCTCGCCAAGGCCGAGAGCAACGGCCTCATCCCGGCTTCTCAGCGCGCTTTCGACGAGGGCTTCCTTCTCGACTTCGTCCCCGTCGAGCGGTTCGGGCCGCCTTGAGTTGGCGTCCATCTTTTCTACGAGCAGTTCCGGGTCGAGGCTGCCGGCGTTTACGCCTATTCGCACGGGCTTGCCGAGGTCGCGTGCAACCTGAATGAATGAGGTGAAATTCTCGTCGCGCCGGTTGCCTCGCCCCACGTTCCCCGGGTTAATCCGAAACTTCGCAAGCGCAGAGGCGCAGTCGGGGTGACTCTTCAGCAGGCGATGGCCGATGAAATGAAAGTCCCCGATTATCGGGACAGAGTAACCGTCGTCTTCGATGCGGCTCCTGATCTCGGGCACCGCACGCGCGGCTGCATCGTTATTAACGGTGATACGAACAATCTCGCTACCGGCATCGGCCAGCGACTCCACCTGCTTGACCGTAGCGGCAACGTCGGCGGTGTCGGTGTCGGTCATCGACTGGACGACGATCGGGGCACCGCCGCCGATCTTCACCCCGTCAACGTCGACCTGTATGGTCTGCCGTCTCGATTTCACTTGCCTGCAAGTCTCCCTGATGCATGACGCATTGAAACGTCACTGAGTTTACATGCCTTGAAAGTGGAATTATGAACAAAAGCAGCCGGGAAGCGTCGCCCCTGTTAACTACGCGATTTAGTTAAAGAAGCTCTCGCCGCGAACGATCCTTGCTATGTCCTGTACTGAGATGAGGGCGATGGCCCCAATCAGGATAGCGAAACCGATCAGGTGCACCAGGCCTTCCCGTTTCGGGGAAATGCGCTTGCCCCTTCGTAGAAGTTCGATGACGACAAAGAAAATTCGGCCGCCGTCCAGTGCTGGTATAGGCAGGATGTTAATTACTGCAAGGCTGAAACTGAGCGCCCCTGCCAGACTGGCGAGAACGGCGATCTTGGCGCCCAGACTGGCATCAGTGGTTGCGATCTCGCCGCCGAACTGACTGATACCGACCGGACCAACCGCCGACGGCCCGCTGAACACAGGGTTGGTGCTCCCAATAATCAGACCGGTAATGGCGTTCTTGGTGAGAATGATGACCTCGTAGGCGCCCTGTAATCCGCGCGGAATGGCCTCCCACGGCGGCAATGACCGGTTTTCCGTGCGCAAGCCGACCATGCCGATCTGTACGCCGACGGCGCCTTCCTGAACATATGTGTCGATGCCCAGATCGAAGTCGTACCGTTGCGCATCGGAAAGGGAGACCTCGGCACGGGGGTCCCGGACGGTCCGCGCAACTTTCAGCACGTCGCCAAGTTGAATGTCCGAGTGGATTTTTCTTGCATCCGGCAGCGAAATCTCACCGGTGCGATCAGTGGCGCCGGCCACCACGGTAAGCGTGTTCCTGAGCCCGACCCACGAAGTGTATAGGCGGGCTTCCCGAAGCGTTATCTGGGTGTCTGGGTTCGTGACAACCTCGACGACCTCACGACGCGGTGGCCGCCATCTTGGCACTACCTGGACGACTTCGGTTTCGCCGGTGTATTGATATCGAGGCCCTGTCGGCTCAGGTATCGGGTCGGGAATACCGCGCTGGACCACCCACGTGCTAACGGCGCCCAACTTGAGCGTCACCGACTGTAGCAGATCGCCGACCTGGTCAATGGTCTTCCCGTCGACTTGAATCACCTTGTCGCCGTCCTTGATTCCGGCAATCGCGGCAGGTGAGCCAGGCATGACCCTGGTGATGATCACGTCTCCTGCGACTTGAGTTTGCGGTATGAGCAAGACGGCGGGGAAGATCAGGAACGGCAAGATGGCGTTGACCGCCGCTCCCGCACCCATTACGCCGATTCGTTGCAACGGTCTTTTTGACGCGAGGCTGTCCTCCGCGGACGGGTCTTCTTCCCCGACCATGCGCACGAATCCGCCAATGGGCAGCCAGTTGATCGACCAAAGCATGTCAGCGATTACGATTTCGCCGGATGACACCTCTTTCACCTTGCCGATAGTCAGTTGCGCTCCCTCAGCGCGCGCCGCTTCGTCGGACTTCCGCACAGGTCTGATCGTGTGGGCAAATGACGTGCCCTCGGAGTTTCGGACGAACAGCGTTGTGACGAGGTCGCCTCTCTTGGCGTACGTTCGTTGATCGTCGAATTTGTACTTCGTGTCCGGACTCAGGCGGATGATCGTCCTGCCGGTCCATCGGATGACGGCTGCCCTTGGCGGAAAACCCACGCCGAACTCAAGCGTCTTGACGCCCATGCGACGCGCCACGATCAGGTGGCCCAACTCATGCAGAATGATGAGCGGACCCAGAATCAGAACGAAGGTGAGAATTCCGTAGAAGACGGTAGCGGGCATACTCTGATTTTACGATTAGCCGCGGGGAATGGCTTTTTTTATGACGTCGGA
This sequence comes from Dehalococcoidia bacterium, assembly GCA_047516345.1. Classification (GTDB taxonomy): domain Bacteria; phylum Chloroflexota; class Dehalococcoidia; order Lucifugimonadales; family Lucifugimonadaceae. The sequence continues at coordinate 10,114 of JAKZUY010000081.1, forward strand.
ACCTTTATCGGGCCACCGGCCCGGCGAGGCCGAGCGCGTACGAGTAGGTCCATCTGGCAGCTTCGATGAGGTCGTCGATCGTCGGCGCCAAAGCCGGTGAATGTGCCGCAACTGCCCTGTCCACCACGTCCGGAATATCGGTAAACCTGATTTTCCCGCCCAAAAATTGCCCCACCGCCGCATCATCGGCTCCTGCGAGCGCGGCCGGCCACGTCCCGCCCCGCCGGCCATACTCCAACGCGAGCTCGTAGCAAGGGTAGAGCGTCGGGTCCATAGCCTCGAATGTGAGTGTCCCCGCTGTCGCGGGGTCGAACCTGGGGATCGTGTCGTTCGACTTTCGATTGGGGTAGAACATAGCGTATTGGATAGGCAGACGCATGTCTTGCAGACCGAGTTGAGCCTTGACGCTGCCATCCTCGAATTCGACCATCGAGTGCACGATGCTCTGCCGGTGTATGACCGCCTCGATGTTTTCGAACGGAACATCGAACAGCCAGCGTGATTCGATGACCTCGAACGCCTTGTTCATCAACGTCGCCGAGTCGATCGTGATTTTGGAACCCATTTGCCAGGTTGGATGTTTCAGCGCTTCGGCGGGTGTGACATCGACCAGATCGCTCCAGGTCCTGTCCCTGAACGCGCCGCCTGAAGCGGTAATAAATAGCTTCCTCACAGGCGAATCCTCGCCCTGCAAACATTGCCATATGGCTGAAGGTTCGCTGTCCACGGGCAGTATCTCGCCGCCATGTTCCTGCGCCGTGCGCAACAACAACTCGCCCGCCATCACGACCGGCTCCTTGTTGGCCAACGCCAGCCGTTTGCCGGCCCTGAGCGCGGCGAGGGCCGGATCCATTCCCACGCAGCCGGAGGTGGCGCCGACAACCAGATCGACTTCGGGGTCGGAGGCTATCTCGGAAGGTTCGGCCAAACGTGCGCCGTTGAACGTTCCGTTGGCCCTGGTCGAATGGTAGAAGCGGGGCTGGAACTCGTCGATCTGATCCTGAAGAAGTTTCAGATTGCTTCCGGCACACAAGCCGACAATTTCGAAATCATCCGGAAATCTCCGCACCACGTCCAGAGTCTGGCGGCCAATCGAGCCGGTGGAGCCGAGAATTACGAGTCTGGTCATACCGATGCCCATATCGCAGCCAAGTATACGACTGCGAAGTTCGGCGCCAGGGAGTCGATCCGGTCAAGGATTCCTCCGTGGCCCGGGATCAGACTGCCGGATTCTTTAACGCCCGCACGCCGTTTGAGCCACGATTCCAAAATATCTCCGGCAGCCCCGACTACGCCCATCGCCGCTCCCAGGAGAGCGCCGGACCAAACCGCTATGCCAGGGTCGACTATGGCGACGAGAGCTGTGACCGCGCCAGCGCTTGCCAGTACCCCTCCTGCAAGGCCTTCTATCGATTTGGCCGGGCTGATTCGGGGCGCAAGCCTATGGCGGCCGAACAGGGAACCGACTGCGTAGGCGCCGGTGTCTGCGGCAAATGTCCCCAAAACGGCGATGAGAACCCACTCCCGCCCATTTTCGAGACGGGCCAGGGCCGGGGCGTGGGCGAGCATAACTCCGAAGTAGATCGCCGCCAGCAACCCGATCCGCGCCAGGGGCGAGACGCGTGGGGAGGCAACTACAGCTACCAGGACCGCTAGGCCGGCAAGAGTAGCCGATACGCCAATAACACTTCCCCGAACTTCAGCGCCAACAGGCGCGAAGAACGCGAAAACGGCTGTAGCTGCAACGAGCAACAGCGGAACCGCCGTCGACGCCGCACGTGAAAAACCATGCTGCCGGCCGAGGGCCGCAATTTCGCACCCGGCAACCAACGCTGCGGCCAAGGCAATGCCGACCACTCCGGGCACGCCGCCGAAAATTGCGAGGAGCACAACCGGAATGCCGATTCCGGCAGTCAACAATCTGCGGCGCAGGTTGGCCGCTGCGCCATTGGCGGGTGAAGAACTGCGTCGCTGAGTAGCCAGCCGCTTATACGACGCGGCCGAAACGGCGTTCCCGCCTGGCAAATTCGTCAAGCGCCGCATCGATGCGCGTCTCCTTGAAGTCCGGCCAGTTGACAGGAGCAGAGTAGAACTCGGCATATGCCGACTGCCAAAGGAGGAAATTGCTTATCCGAAACTCGCTCCCCGTGCGAATGACCAGATCGGGGTCGGGCAATCCGTGAGTGAACAGCCGGCTGGCAAACGAGTCCTCGGTGATCTCGTCCGGCAGCAGCGCATCTTCGACGATCTTGCGCGTCGCATTGACGATCTCGGCGCGGCCGCCGTAGTCGAACGCCACACACAAAGTCAGGCCGGTGTTGTTTCGGGTCAACTCGATGGCGTCCCTGATTGCCTTCTGCAAGCCACTGGGCAACCGGTCCATCCTGCCGGCGTGTAACACGCGCACGTTGTTTCGATGAAGGATTTCCGTTTCCGCGCCCACCACGTCGCTGGCCAGATCGAGAATGCCGGCTACCTCTTCGCCCGGCCGGTCCCAGTTTTCGGTCGAAAACGCAAAAAGGGTGATGTACTCGACACCGGCGCGTCCGATGTAATCGATGACTCCCCGGATGTTTTCGTATCCGGCCCTGTGCCCTTCAGATCGGGGCAGGTTGTGTTCCTCGGCCCACCTACCGTTGCCGTCCATGATGATGGCTACGTGCCGCGGCACGCGGCGGTCCGATGGAGTATCGGTTCCGACGGCGGCGTCTGTTTTGTTGCCGGTTGCAGGGGTAGTCATGGGTGCGACGGCTCGAATCAGGTCAGGAGTTTTGCCTAGACCTGCATCACCTCTTTTTCTTTGTTCTTGGAAGCCACATCCACCGACTTAATGGCGTCGTCCGTTAGTTTCTGCAGATCATCCTGCGCCCGGCGAGCCAGGTCCTGGGACACATCGCCGCCCCGTTCCAGTTTGCGGATGTTGCTCTGAATGTCGCGCCGTACGTTCCTCACCGCCACCTTCGCCTCTTCGGCCCGGCGATTGACCATTTTTACAATATCCCTGCGGCGTTCTTCGGTCAGTGGCGGCACGACAATGCGGATAATGTCGCCGTCGACGCTCGGCTGCAGCCCGATGTCGGCGACCTGTATCGCCCTGACTACAGACCTCACCGATGTCCGGTCCCATGGCTGTATCACGAGCAGCCGCGCGTCGCCGACATTTATCTGGGCAATCTGGTTTAACGGCATGTCGGAGCCGTGGTAGTCGACTCTGACGTTCTCGACGAGGCCGGAACTGGCGCGGCCTGTTCGAACGGCAACCATGTCTTTCTCATAAGCGCTGACGGCGCCATCCATGCGCCTTTTGCCGTCTTCGAGTGATTCCTGCGTCATAACGATCGCTCCTGTGGCAACAGCCAGACTACGCTGGGCGCAGGGCCGCGGCGGTTATTAACCGTGTAAGGCAGGCGAAGGCGCCTGGCTCAATCCGGATTCCGATATCAGCGTGCCCACCTTATGGCCCGAAAGGATATTTGCCAGGGCGCCCTCGTGGAACAAATTGAACGCCACAATTGGCAACGAATTGTCCATGCACAACGACAGCGCGGTGCTGTCCAAAGCCCGCAACCGGAGCCGCAAGGCCTCATGAGGCGTCAGGTGGTCAAACTTGACGGCCTCCGGATAGACGTTGGGATCGGCATCGTACACGCCGTCAACATTGTTTTTGGCCATCAGCAACGCAGAGGCGCCCGTTTCGAGCGCACGAAGCGCTGCGGCGGTGTCGGTCGACATATATGGATTGCCCGTGCCGCCCGCGAAGACGACTACCCGGCCCTTGTCCATGTGGCGGATCGAGCGGCGGCGAATATAGGGTTCTGCGACTGACGGCATGGCGATCGCAGACTGTGTCCGGACTTCAATACCGATGCCCTCAAGGGCATCCTGAAGGGCAAGCGCGTTGATGATGGTCGCCAGCATCCCTGCGGAATCGGCGGTGGAACGATCCATGCCAGCCGCTTCGTAGTCCGCGCCGCGCCAGATGTTGCCGCCGCCCACGACTACGCCGATCTGCACACCCGCCCTGTTGGCGTCGGCGACCTCCGACGCAACGTATGAAACCGTGCCCGGGTCGATTCCGAACTCGCGAGGGCCCCTGAGCGACTCCCCGCTCAGTTTAAGGACTATTCGAGAGTAAATCGGCGCTTTCAGGGCGCACTTCCTAGTCACCCAACTCGAAGCGGGATATGCGCCGAATACGAACGTTTTCTCCAACCCTGGCGATCATCTCGGTTACCAGTTCGCTGACGGTCTTTCCTGGTTCCTTGATGTACTGCTGCTCGGTCAGAATCTCTCCGGCTGGCACATCGCCGGCGTCTTCCGGGACCATTTCCCTGTTGATGTGAACCGGCGACATCGCGGCAACCTGCATTGCGAGGTCTCTGGCCAGATCGGTGAACTCCGGCGTACGGGCTACAAAGTCCGTTTCACAGTTCAATTCCACCATGGCGCCGATCCGATTGCCTGTGTGGATATACGACTGGATGACACCCTCTGAAGTCTCCCTGGAGCCTTTTTTCAAGGCCGTCGCGAGCCCTTTTTTGGCCAGCGCCTTTTCAGCTTCTTCCATTACGCCGTCGGCGGCTTCCAGGGCGCGCTTGGTGTCCATGATTCCGGCGCCGGTCCGGTCCCGGAGCTCTTTGACCATTGCTGTAGTGACTTTCAATTGATCCTCTTGATTCCGCGACTTCTCAGATGGTTTGGAGGGCAGACAGTCAAATTCCCGATTGATATGTGTTTTCAAAAACAGGATTCTGTCGCGAATTCCATGGGCCCGGGCCTTGCGTGCCAGAATCAGGCAGACAATTCCGGCGCCGGTTGTGAATCCCCGGAGTCCGATGCCCGAGCTGGGCTTTCCCTGCCGGCCGTTGGTTCCTATTGAGTGCCGGGTGTCTCTGGGGCCTGTTCCTTTGGGACAGATATTTCAGCCGGTGGGACAGCAATTTCAGCCGGAGTTTCGATCGATTTGGCAGAAGCCTCGCTGCTCGTTACTTCCGGCGGAGGCGCTGCGACGCGTGCGGCGGCTTCGGCCTGCGCCTGTGCCCTCGCAGCTTCCTCTTGCGCCTCCAACTCCGCCTCTTCCGCCATCCGGTTCTGAGCGGCCTTGAGCGCTACTTCGCGGCCCACGGCGATCGCTGTCGCAATCTCCGACGTCAACAGTCTGATCGAGCGGACACCGTCGTCGTTCCCCGGTATCGGGTATTGAATCTGTTGCGGATCGCAGTTCGTGTCGACGATCGCGATTACCGGTATCCCGAGGCGATTGGCCTCCGCAACTGCGATTCGCTCCTTGGACACGTCGACGACGAAGACTGCGGCCGGTACCCGCACCATCTCCTTGATACCGCCGAAGAACTTGTTGAGCCGGACCACCTCGTGTTCGATTCGAAGGGTCTCGCGCTTTGTCGTCGTCGGGAGTTCGCCTTTGGCTATAGCATCCTCAAGGTAGACAAGCCGTTCGATGCGGGCCTGAATGGTCTGAAAGTTGGTGAGCATTCCGCCGAGCCAACGCTGGTTGATGTACATGGAACCGACGCGCGTCGCTTCTTCCGCGATGGTGGCCTGTGCCGGCTTCTTGGTTCCGACCAACAGGATATCTCCGCCTTTGCCCGACACCTCGTACACGAACTCTTTCGCAGCGTTGAGACATTCGAGAGTCTTTGACAGATCTATGATGTGCGCGCCGTTGCGTTTGGAGAATATGTAGGGCTCCATGCGCGGGTGCCACCGCTTGGTGGGATGACCAAAGTGCACACTCGCCGTGAATAGCGCCCGCAGGTCTACCGGGCCATTCATCTGTGCAGCAGGGGCAGGCGATGGGGTGGAAGGGACAAGCTCCGCTTCCGCGATGTCCGGGGTCGTCAAATGTCTCCTTCGTGCAGCCGTTCCGTGCGCAAATACGGTTTTCGCCGCGCCCTCTCTCGCGAAACAAGCGCGGGCAACTGGCCCGCGCCGCAATTCTCAGCGGAAAAAGCACTTTTCAGGATATCACAGGCCCCGACGCAATTCGGGGCATTTACCCGGCGCCGCGTGTACGTGCAGAAGCCGAGTCAAGCCAACCCCGTTCGGAGGCAACCGCGACGGCGTGCGCCCTCTTGCGAGTCCCGGTCTTGGTTAGGATACCGGTGACGTAGTTCTTGACCGTCTGTACGCTCAGCCCGAGCACACCGGCGATGACCGGGCTCGTGAGACCCTCAGCGATTCCGGTGATGATCTGCCGTTCCCGCTCCGAAAACGGGTTCGCCCCGGTTGTCGCACTGGCGCCGTTGGCCGCGCTTGCCGAATTCCCGTTTTCTGTCAACTTGGTGACCAAGTTTTTGGCGGCCACCGTGCTCCTGCCGATGTCGCCCAACAACAAGCACTCGCCGCGGGCCACCCTGATCAACACGTCTTCAAGCGTCTTGCGGTCGGCGTCCGATGCCACGCACGCCCAGACCCCCTTGCACAGGGCGTCCAACATCGACTCTTCGCCGACAACCGGTCCGACGATCACCCCCGGGGCGCTGGACCCGTTGTTTCGTCCTTTGCCGTATTCGGTCGAGGCAACATTGTCGAATATCCTCACGTCCGCTTCCAGGCTGTACCCGTACGGCCCGGTGACAACGGACAACTTCGGACTCCTCACCAGAGTTTTGACGATAGTCTGACGTTTTGCGCGGTCTTCTATCGCGACATGGACGCGGACGCGCCCACCCGCCCCGGAACCGAGCGCGCCGAAGAAAGTAAGTTGGTTTGCCGTGTTTACGCGGTTCAACGTCTCGTTACTAAGGACGGGGCGTCCGTACCCGGAAGAGTCCTGTTATCGTCTACAACCGTTATCGGCATGCAGGTTGTCCCAGCGCCGCGAGGGTTGCGCGAGAGAGGCGATTGCTAACACAAGCCCATGCGGCCTTGATTCGGTTTTGTGTACATGCTATTGAGTGGCCGATTACGGGTCAAAGCGATTCGGATACGGGTTTTGACGAGCGGCGATGGCTGCATCTGAATTCCACATTGCCGCATCTGATTTGACAAGGGGCCCGTATACAAAAAGTGTTGGATCCCAGCGTGACACGGGAAACCGGCGCATCTGACCGAAACAACGAAATTGTCTTGAATCAGGGGGGATTGGAAAGTGCTCAACCAGACCGAAGTCGCCAGTCCAATATCGTTTCGCTCTTCAGCCCTGCCAATAGGAGCGGCCGCCGCCGCGATCATCGCCGCTCTGGCGGGAGGGTTCGCGGTGGGCACGGGGGCCAACACAGCAGTTGGCCAGGTGCTGAGCGCGTCAGGCAGTTCGACATCGCTCGTGTCCGGAATCGGGAACTGGCTGCCGCTGGGCTTTGCGTTTGCCGCGGGCATGGTCGCCACCGTCAACCCTTGCGGATTCGTGATGCTACCCGCCTACCTCACCATGTACGTCTCGGACGCAGAGGCCTCCGTCAACGCGAGGTTCAGTCAACGCCTGGCCAAGAGCCTGTACGTTAGCGCTGCGCTGGGACTCGGATTCGTGCTGTTGTTCGGAGTGGTCGGGCTGACGATATCAGCCGGCGCAACCTCGGTGGCGAAGGTGTTTCCGTGGATCGGCTTCTCGCTGGGGTTCATCATGGCTGCGCTCGGCGCTTACCTGTTCGCCGGCGGCAAGATCTACACCGGCGCCGCATCCCAACTGGCGAGCCACATAGGGGATCCGAGAGACTCATCGCTGAAGGGGTACTTCCTTTTCGGAATAAGTTATGCCGTCGCGTCATTGAGTTGCACTCTCCCGATATTCCTTGGCCTCGTCTCGGTGTCCCTGTCACAGAGAGGGTTGGCATATGCAACCGGCCAATTCCTTGCATATGCACTGGGCATGACCTTTGTGATCACCATTCTTACGATCGCGATAGGCGTGTTCAAAGGAGCGTTGGCGAGCCAGCTCCGCCGCATCATGCCGTACGTGAATCCGATCTCCGCCGGCATATTGATTGTCGTTGGCGGGTACATGATTTTCTACTGGTTGACCGAAGGCGGCCTGGCATCTAACGTCGGCCAGTAAATGTACCTGGCTGCCACACATCCGAGCCCAACCCGGCCTTTCGGGAATTGAGTACGACCCAGCCGCGTCAAAAACCGCGATTCGGCCCAATAATGTTTAGGCCAACCTCATGCGCGTTTCCTCGAATTCGCTGACCGACCGGCTAACGAGAGGCGCTCCCGCGTTTTCGGCAACGCTGGTTGGAGGGCTATTTGCGTTGGTGGTTGGGTTGCCCCTCACTTCGCCTGACGACCTGTTCGGCAATACCGCCAGCATCGCCGTGTTGTCACTTGGAGGGGCGGTGGTCTTTGGCCTTATTTGGGCAAACGTGTCAGGGGGCGGTCCACGGCGGATTCGGGCTTATACGACGGCATGCATCGGCCTCTTCGGCATGACCGTAGTGGCCGCGTTGTTGATCGAATCGATCGGCGACATTTCAAACACAGTGTCGTACGTCGTGCCCATCGCGTCGGTCGTCTTTGTATCGACCGCTGTCTTCACGCCGATAATCGACAGGACCGTGCGCAAGCCGGTCTCGTTGTACCTGGGATTGTTACTCTCGGTCGCTACAATTGCGTCGGGCGTGATCATGGCCTACTACCAGGTAGGCTTCACCGAGCCGCCAAGCCTTTCGCTGCCGCCGCCGCCGTGAACCGCTTAGCTGATCCATCGGCTCTATCGGGCATCGGTACAAGCAACGCTGGGAGGCAACCGTTCACACATGCTACGACCTGATACCAAACACTCTGCCAGACGATCCATCGACAACGAGGACCCGAATTACATGCCAAGCCCTAACTCGACGCCAGCAAGCCGTTACTCCAAACTAACCGTACTCAGTCTGGCGGCGTTGATCATCCTGGTCATCCTGGCCCTGTCGTGCGGCGCGACGGAAGAATCCACAGCGCCTTTGGCGCCGACGTCGGAACCGACTCGGCCAACCGCAGCACCGCAGCCGACCGAAGCGCCCGCGACAATGGCGCCCGACGCTACGCCCGCTCCCGGAGCAACAACGGCTCCTGAGCCAACCTCCGCGCCCGAACCGACAACCGCTCCTGAGCCAACCTCCGCGCCCGAACCGACAACCGCCCCTGAGCCAACCTCCGCGCCCGAACCGACAACCGCCCCTGAGCCAACCTCCGCGCCCGAACCGACAACCGCCCCCGATACGGCAACGGTATCCGGTCGGAAATTCGACGTCGTTGCCGGGTCCCAGGGACTGTTTAAGGTCAACGAGACGCTCCGGGGTTTGGATATTGTCGTCGCGCTGGAGACCGGCGAATTGTCGGGGAACATCGACCTGGAAGCCGGAACCGCCGTCCTGGAACTCGACCTTCATTCGCTGGAAAGCGATCAACCGAGGCGGGACAGATACATTCGCGAACAACTATTCCCGTCTCAGCCCATCACCACCGTCGAATTCGTCACGCTGGGTGACATACCGGACTCTTTCTTTGGAACCGGTGAGGAGTTCATGACCACACTGCCGGCGACAGTCAACGTCAACGGCGTCTCCGCAGAACTGGAATTCGAGATAACCGCGCGCCTGGACAGCGACGAAGACCTCGTCATTTTAGGAGTCACCGAGTTCACCTGGGCCGACTTCGGAATGACCGCGCCGGTTAGCGGGTTCTTCAACGTGGCGGATGAAGTCCGCGCCGAACTGCTGCTCCGAGCGAAGGCCAATTGATCACGGCGAACGATCGCCGCAATCAATAACCTCAGTTCTTTAGCGAGCGAACGCCGCCCTACGCCACAGGGTTGGTCAGGGTACCGATTCCCGCGATCTCCACTTCCGTCACGTCCCCCCTCTTGAGAGCAGGCGGAGCGCCCGACGTGCCCGTGAAAATGAGGTCGCCCGGTTCGAGCGTCGCGTATTTGCTAATGAACGAGATCGCCTGAACCACATTGAAAATCATCTCGCCAGTGTGGCATGTTTGCCCTTCGATATCGTTGACTCGCCCGTGTATCCAGATATCGGTCGGATCGAGGCCGGTTGCGATGAATGGGCCGATCGGGCTGAAAGTGTCAGCCGACTTGGCGCGCCAGAACTGAATGTCCTTGTCTGCGCCGTTCTGCCACTCGCGTTCGCTGATGTCGTTCCCGCACGTATAGCCAAACACGTAGTCGAGCGCGTCGTCCTCAGAGACGTTCTTGGCGTTCTTTCCGATTACCACGACGAGCTCCGCCTCCATCTCGACGCGTTGTGAATCGGGCGGCAGCACCACAGGGTCGCCGGGCCCGACGACAGACGAGGAGGTCTTGTAGAACGGCTCGGGGCGGGATGGCGGCGACGCGCCGTGCAGGTGGGAACTGTAGTTCAGGGCCATCGCCATGATCTTCCCCGGCCGGGCGATCGGCGCAAGCAGCTTGACGTCAGCCAACCGGTGGACTGTGCCCGTCTCCGAATGGTCCTCTAACGGCGATCCCGACAATTCCCTTATTTCGTCCCCGTCAACGATCCCGTACGCGGACCTGCCCTCAGTTTCGAATCTGGCGTATTTCATGTGATCTCCCTGTTGTTCGAATGGCGGACGAAGCCCGACCCCTCACTTGAAGTAATCCGATTTTACGTAAGCCGCGGCGCACCTGAACATAGGATTCAATAGGCTCGGCCTCGACGAACGAAGTTTACTCCCTGATTATCCGGGCGATTAAACGTTCCGGGAATATTGTCGCGACCCGTTTGTTGTGCAAAGTTGCACGCAAAGCCGAATTCACATAGTTTGAACATGCTTTCCGCGGCCCGGGCAAGTGGACCGTCGGAAGACAGCGAAAACGGCCCCCTTGGCGATGGGTCAATGCAGTAGTTTCCGGAGAAGTGTTGAATGCCTGGATCAGATTATCGGAGAGTGGCGAGCCTTTCAGAACTGCCACCGGGGGAGATGGCTGGAGTGGAAGTCGACGGCGAAAGTGTGCTGATCGCGAACATCGAGGGCGACATATGCGCCGTTTCGGACATCTGCTCACACGCCGAAGCCACGCTCAGCGACGGATACCTTGATGACAACCTCGTCGAATGTCCGTTGCACGGGGCAGTATTCGACGTGACGAACGGGACCGTACAGGAAGGACCTGCGTCCGAAAACATCGAGTGTTACCGCGTGGCCGTTGAGGGCCAGGATATCTACGTCGGCCCCCAGGAGAACTGAACCCGGCCTTTGAGCCCGCTGTCTTTGGACCGGGCGCGTTTGTAATTGGGCCTGACACAACGACGCCGCACATCGAATGCGGCGCGGCCATGAAAACGACCTGGCCGCCCCGCGAGGCTGGACCGGATTCTCGCAATAGACTTGATACTGGAGGGTTGAATCAGGTTGGAATCCGGCGAATCGGACTCACCCATCGTCCATATTCGCGGCCTCGAGAAGTCGTACGGGCCGAACGGTGTGCTGCGAGGCATTGACCTCGACGCCCACGCGAATGAGGTCCTGACACTGTTCGGCCCGAACGGCGCCGGCAAAACCACGTTGCTGCGCATTCTCGCCACCCTGACGCGTCCGGACGCGGGGACCGTAAGAATCGACGGGCGCGATGTAGCTCGCGCCGGCGTGTTCACCCGGCAGATAACCGGCGTGGCGCTGCACTCTCCAATGCTCTACGGCCACCTGACAGCGCGGGAAAACCTGCTTTTCCACGCCCGCATGTTCCGTGTCCCGAGGCAGGCCGAGCGAGTTGCCGAAGTCGCAAGCATCACCCAGATCGAGGACCGCCTCGACGACCAGGTGAGGGAACTGTCGAACGGTCTCCAACGCCGAGTCTCCCTGGCACGTGCGCTTTTGCACCGGCCTCGTCTGCTGTTACTCGACGAGCCTGAAACGGGACTCGATCAGACAGCCCTTCACCTGCTGGACAGAGTCATCAACGAATATCGGCAAGACGGACGCGCTGTAGTCATGACAACCCACTCTCTGGAACGAGGGCTCGAACTGGGAGACCGCGTCGGGATCATGTCGGCTGGCCGAATCGCGCACTACGGACCCAGTTCGGCCGTAGACCCCGAGGTCATTCGGGGAATGTTTCCAAACACGGAACATATCGAGCGAATGGACGCATTGAACTCGTGACCGGTTCGATCGCTGTCGCGTGGGCTCTTGCCCGCAAAGACCTGCTCCTCGAATTCAGAAGTCGTGACATTGTCATAACGGTCGCCGGTTTCTCGATTCTCGTTCTCGCCATATTCACCTTTGCGGTAGACCTTTCGAATGAAAACGCCCGCTTGATCGGCCCGGGCGTGCTTTGGGCAGGCATCGCGTTTGCCGGGGTTCTTGGCCTGAACAGGTCGTTTACCATCGAGTCGGAACAGAACGGGCTCGACGGCCTGATGCTCACACCGGTAAGTCGCGACCTGATTTTTCTGGGCAAGGCATTCGGAAATTTCGTGTTCCTGGCGTTGGCCCAGGCGGTCGTGCTGCCGGTGTTCGCGGTCCTGTTCAATCAGGTCATTTTCAGGTGGGAGATGCTCGTCATATGCCTCCTTGCCACGACCGGGTTTTCTACGATCGGAACATTATTCGCAGCGATGTCGACCCGGGCGCGTGCCAGAGAGATCATGTTGCCGATGCTGTTCCTGCCGACAGTGGCGCCGCTGCTCATCGCATCGGTCGAGGCGACCTCCGGTGTCGTGGCGAACGAGAGTTGGTCCGACATGGCGATGTGGCTCCAGTTGGCCGGCGCGTTCGACGCCGTCTTTCTGGTCGTCTCTGCCCTGGCCTTTCACATCGTTCTGGAAGACTAGAGACTGTTCGCAAATGACATTGAACGACCACAACTTTGGCTCCCCAATAGGGCCCGCAGATGCAACGGTAGGGATCGCCCCGGCGCCTTTCACCAACGGCGCAATTCCAGCCGAAAATATGCGACTTTGTGATAATATGCACACACTTCTGTGGCCCCACAGGAGGGCCCGGACCGCATGACGCACCACCACCTTTCTCGCAACGCACTCCTCGCGGCGTCCGCAGCATTCCTCGCCCTCACCTTGTGGATGGTCTTCATCTGGGTGCCGACCGAGACGAATCAGGGCGCAATCCAGCGCGCTCTTTATGTCCACGTGCCCATCGCCTGGGTTGCGATGGTCGCAATCGTGGCGGTCGCGATCTTCAGCGTGCTCTATCTGATCACCGGCCGTGAACGATGGGACAGGCTTGGAGCGGCGACGGCCGAAACGGGAGTCGTATTCGGCGCGCTGATGCTGATCACCGGTCTCGTCTGGGCCAGGCCGGTATGGGGGGTTTGGTGGACCGGCGAGGCGAAACTCACCACCGCGCTGATCCTCTTTTTCGTTTACGTCGCATATCTCATGTTCCGGGCATACTTTCCTCCGGGAGCGCAGCGGCGAAGGCTTGCCGCCGTCATCGCCTTGATAGGCGCCGTCGACGCGCCGATTATTTACTGGGCGGCGAACCTGTGGGCCGAGGCTCACCCCCCGTTGATTGTCGGACCCGCGCGGGACGCCGATTCGGCGCTCTCAGCAGATATTGGGCTCACGCTGTTGGTCGGGGTGATCGCATTTACCCTGCTGTTCGTTGTCATCGTGATCGAACGCAATCGGATACGTCGCGCTGAAGATGAGGTAGAGGCACTGCGCCGTACCCTGCAAGCAGCGGGAGCAGTCGCCCAATGAGGCGTCTCGTCATCCTGATGGGGTTTGTCGCGACGTTAGTCGCGGCCAATGTCGTCTCGGTAGCTGCGCAAGACGGCGAGTTGTTCAGCGGCGTTATTACCGGCGTTGAACAGAACGATGTCGGTGAACTCGTGTCGTTCTCCATAGTGGATAACCATGGCGAAGCTCACGAGTTTGGCGTGTCCGATGACACCGAGTACGGCCTCGAAAATCAGGCAGGCGACCGGTGGGTGGCGCTGCACGTAAACGAACCGGTTGCCGCCGCCGAAAGAATTCTGGATCAGCAGCGCAGATTCGTTCCAGTCACAGTCAGCGTTGAAGGCGAGTTGGCCATGAGCGTCGTAGTAACGGAAAGCGGCCGCCTCGAAACCAATCTTGGCTTCCTGTTTGCGATATACATGGTTACGTGGGCGGCGTTCTTTGCCTATGTGTTCGTAATGTCGGGAAGGCAACGAGACCTGAGCCGGCAGATCGAGCAGCTGAAAGAATTGGCCGGACACCGCAGCGGCGATTCATAGCTCCGGACTACCGACATGGACACCAAAGACCCCAACCTGGCCGATCAGCCGCCGCCGGCGACGCCTACGACGCTTTTGACGACCAGGTACAGGGTTGGTTTTGCCCTCGCCCTGATAATCGGCGCTCTGGCCTATTTCGGATACACCGCATTTCAGAACGCTACGGTCACCTTCATGTCCGTCGACGAAGTCGCGGCGCAGGCCCCGACGGCTGAAGACCGATCGGTCGGCGTGTCCGGCAAATTGGTGAAGGACTCATACATCCGTTCGCCCGACGGACTGGTCGCCAATTTCAAATTGCAAGATGAAACTGAGGGCGATCACGTCCTGCAGATTCGGTACTCGGGTGAAATCGGCCAGGTGTTTTTCAACGACCACTCGGAGATCATCCTCCGCGGTTCGCTCGGCTCAGACGGCGTCTTCGATGCGGCGCATCTGACCGTACGATGCCCGTCCAAATATCTCACTGAACAGGAACGAACAGAGATGGAAGGGCGTGAAACTGGACAGCCGGAACCGCCCCCGTATCAGCCCGATTACTTCGACACGAAAGCCCGGGCAGGCGGACCTTCAGGGGACCTCGGAGACGCTCCCGGCTCATCCTGAAAGCTGGCCCGAAGGGGTGCGATGTTATACTCAGCGGAGTCATGACCGAGTCCGCCACTATCGCCAATATGGCCATCGCAGCCATCGCCGGATACACCCTCGGCGCGTTGCCTGTCGCCTACATCGCCGGCAGGATAGGCGGCGTAGACGTGTTTGAGGTCGGCAGCCGCCAGGCGGGCGCAACCAACGTATACCGTGAGGCGTCCAAAAAACTTGGTGCCGCCGTGTATCTCGCCGACTCCACGAAAGGTCTGATCGCCATCCTGCTAGGCCGGTGGCTGGGGCTGGAAGGCGGTTGGTTGCTGTTACCCGCTAACGCGGCGGTGATCGGCCACTGGAACTCTCCGTTTACGAGATTCAAGGGCGGAGATGGCGTTTCGACGCTGACCGGAATTGGAATCGGTCTCATACCGACCGGTGTTGTTCTGCCCTACGCGGTCGTGGCCGTGATCTGTGTAGGCGGCCGTTCGAGATTCGCCCATCCATCACTTTGGGGGGCATTACTCGGCTATATAACTTTGATGATTATCGTGTTCGTCCCGTTCCAATATGCCAACCGCTTTTTGACTCCGGAGGTTAACCCGGTGATCGCCATCGGAGCGATCTGCCTCGGACTCTCGATTTTGGTGCATAGCACGGTGTACCACCTAAGGTCCAAAAACTGGCAGGACGTTACGGATCTGCCCGCGCCGGGCGAGCGTCTGAAGGGTACGAGCGGGGACCTGCGCTAGCCCGGAGGTTCGACGCGCCGACGCCTGTTGTTACTTGAGCCGTCGGATACTCGCCCTGAGCGATTCGGGCGGTTCGACCATTGGCAACGCCTGCAACAGGGCGATGGTGGACCAGAGGCCGCTGAGCCAGCCCTGACACCCCTCGCAGAGACCAAGGTGCGCGCGGATTCGGCCGGCCAGAGTTTCCGAAATGTCTCCGTCGACGTAATCGGAAGCGTTCCCTCGCACGTCCTCGCAGAGAATCGATTCGACAGGAGTCTCGCGGGAACGAAATTGCCGCACGCGATCCACCGCGCGCTTAACCCATGACTGCTCGGTCATATCACCTTCCGGAGTTCGCCGATTCTCGATTTCTGAATGATCGGGTCGCCTTAAACAGCTTGCCGGCTCATGACTCCCTGACCAATTGGATGCCACATCCCGGTGAAAGATGCGACAACGAGGGTAATCTCTTTTGAAAGGCAGATACGGGACCGTGGATTCCGGCCAATCTGTCTCAGCGACTCGAACATAATTGTGCCCATTCGAAGGGGTTGGCGTCGGCGGTTCACAGGACAAATGGAAGACTCCGAGTTCGTAAATATTGCCGAGGAGAACGCGGGGTTTGTGTACAACGTTGCCTACCGGATGATGGGCAACCCTCACGACGCCGAAGAAGTTGCGCAAGACGCGTTCGTGTCGGCGTTCAAGGCCAGGGACCGTTTCAGGGGCCAGTCGCAGATAACGACCTGGCTCTACCGCATAACCGTCAACGCCGCCCTGATGCGGCTGAGGCGGGACAAGAGGCGGAGGGAGATGACCGTAAGCGAAGACGCAAGACCGGACGCTCCTACGACAGACCTGGCAGACCTGCCCGGGCCGTCGGCGCTGAACTCCGAGTTGGGTGAGGTGCTCGTTGCGGCGGTCGACGACCTCCCCGACGACCTCAGGGCAGCCGTAGTGTTGCGGGACATGCAGGGGCTGACCAACTCAGAGGCGGCCGACATCCTGGATGTTTCGATACCGGCCCTCAAGGCGCGCCTACACCGCGGACGGGTTGCGATACGCAGAAAGCTGAGCGAATACGTTCAGCAAACTTCGGCCTAGGCCGGCATGTTCGTCATCGGGCCGAATTGGTCGATGACATGGAACGACGAAGTGTCGTAATACACCCATTCGACTGACGGGCGCGTACGCAGTGCGCTACGGAGACTACTCGGACTTACCGTGCGTAAAGAAAACGGAACGTTCCGCTACTTCGGTGTCACCATGCCGGACGTCCTGAACGGCTGACCCTAGATCGCGTAAGACTCCAAGAGGTCTTCCGCTGTCTTCTCGCCAACGCTCTTCCGCAC
>JAKZUY010000082.1:0-2552 GCA_047516345.1 Dehalococcoidia bacterium
GACCGCGGGGAGTTCACCGTGGACCTCGTGATGGATGCACTGAAGTTATACGAGGAGGAGGGGTTGGAGGCGACACTGGAATACTACAACTCTCCAGAGAGTGTGGATGGCGAGTGGTACGTCTTCATATTAGATGAGGAAGACAAGGTGATAGCCCATGCAAACCAGGCTCTGCTAGGGATGGACCTGAAGGGAGACCTGGGCGTCGACAGTGCCGGCTACCGGTTTGGGGACGTCGTGATGGGAGCGACGGAGCGGGGCCTCTGGGTGGACTACGTGTTCCTGAATCCCGTGACCGGCGTCCAGGAGTACAAGCACTCCTGGGCGGTCAGGAAGGACGGCCTGCTCTTCGGCTCCGGGTGGTACCAGGTACTGCCTTCGTTCTCGTTGGAGTCGGGCAAAAAGGATGAGACGCTGACGCTGGTCTACTGGCAGGCTCCTTCGATTCCGAACCCGTATCTATCTGGCGGATAGAAGGACCGAGACGCCGGGGCCATCACGCTGGAACCTTTGGCAAAGTACGATCCCGACGGCGCACTGGTCCCGGCACTCGCCGCCGAAGTACCTACCCTTGAGAACGGGGGCGTATCGTCGGACCTGACGTCGATAACGTGGAAGCTTAGGGACAGCCTGAAGTGGTCGGACGGAAGCGGACTGACCGCTCACGACGTGGTCTTTACCTGGCGCTATTGCATCGACGAAGCCACGGGATGCACGGCCACCAGCGCATTCACCGACGTAACCTCCGTGGAGGCGCTGGACGACTTGACCGTCTGGATTAGCTTCCACGCCCCCACTCCCTACCCCTACACCGCGTTCGTCGGGACCGGGGTACCGGTGATAAGCCGATCCCAGTTTTCCGAGTGTGTCGGGGCCGCTGCTGCAGGGTGCGAGGAGGAGAATTTCGCCCCTCTTGGGCCGGGGCCTTACCACATCGTGGAGTTCATGCCGGACGAGCTGGCCGTCTATGAGCGCAATCCCCACTATTACGGCGATGTGCCCTACTTCGATCAGGTCGTGCTCAAGGGCGGCGGCGATGCCCTGTCTGCGGCGAAGTCCGTCATGGAGACCGGAAAGGCCGATTACGCCTGGAATCTTCATATAGACCCTGCGACGCCAGCCAATATGGAGACAGCGGGCAAGGGGAAGGTTGTGTCGGCGTTTTCCAGCCTGGTGGAGCGGATCGTCTTGAACCAGACCAACCCGGACAGCGGCCTTGGGGAAGATCGGTCTGAGTACCTGGACGGCGCGAATGCCCATCCGTTTCTGACCTTTAAACCCATTGCACGGGCCATGTCCATGGCCGTAGACCGAACGCAATTGTCGGAGTGGCTCTACGGGTTTGCCGGAGAGCCTACCTGCAACCTCATAGTTGGCCCGCCGATATACGCTTCCACCACCAGTGAGGCCTGTCATGTCCAAGACATAGCAGGGGCGAACAAGCTGCTGGATGACGGCGGAGTGTTGGACACCGACGGAGACGGCATCCGAGAGTACAACGGCGTGCCTCTCCGCATGACCTTCCAGACCTCGACGAATGACATCCGGCAGGAGACGCAGTCCCTTGTGCAGGAGTGGTGGCGGCAGATCGGCATTGAGACTGAACTTATCCACCACGACGCCGCGGTCTTCTTTGGTGGCGACCCTGTAGCCGACAGAGAGCAGTTGTACAGCCGCTTTTTTGCCGACGTCCAGATGTACGCTACCGGCCCTGACATCGACCCGCAGGAACATCTGTTTGGCTTGACCTGCGACCAGATTCCGGACAGTGACAACAACTGGGGAGGAAGCAACGTCGCCCGGGCCTGCAATGCGGAGTTGGATGAGTTGGTGGAGGAACTTACTCATACGCCCATAGGGCCCGACCGGGCGGCCCTCGTCAAACGCATGAACGATATCCTAGTGCAACGCTACTACGAGATTCCGCTGGTGAACCGAGGTATCGTTTCTGCCCACCTGAAAACCCTCAAGGGCGTGCGAATCAATGGCTGGGATAGTGAGCTGTGGAACATTGCCGAGTGGCGCCGTTGATGGTCTTTAGAACTGTCCAGAAGTGTGCGTCCTAGGTCAGGAAAGGAGGTCATCTGATTGTCAAGGATTGACCCTGTCGGCAAGCGCTGCGGGAGCACCTCGACCGTCACTTTACCTCTTGCGCTACCATCTGAACCAATGTTATAAATCTGAGTGAATGTATCGTTGAACGGTACCAGAAAGGAGCAGTGCGTGATGAATATATTGAATAAAACGTTGATGATTGCTGTGGGGCTACTTTTCACCCTGCTTCTGGTTACCGTGGCCTGCGGCGGCGACCCGACACCGGCGCCCACTGCCATGCCGACATCGGCCCCGACGGTCGCGCCGACGCCAGCGCCCACTACCATGGCGACGCCTGCCCCGACGGTTGCGCCGACGCCAGCGCCCACTGCCATGGTGACGCCTGCAGCCACTGCCACATCGACACCGACATCGGCACCAAGGGTCACAGTGACGCCATCACCCACTGCAACACCAACCCAGGTTATTATGGAGCCATTTAGAATTGGCGTCATGGA
>JAKZUY010000083.1:0-14676 GCA_047516345.1 Dehalococcoidia bacterium
TGCTCCCTGGGAAATATCCGAGCCGAAGAAGCCAGCGGGGCCAGGAACGACCGCGGCGGCCTCCTGGAACTGTTGGACCTGGTGGTCGAGGGGGACACCCTGGTGGTCACCCACATTGACCGGCTCTCCAGGGGGCTGACCCACGGGCTGCAGGTGATTGAGGGCCTGCACCGGGCGGGAGTGGAGTTCCGGTCTCTGTCCGAGGATTTTGACACGGCCACGGCCACCGGCTTGGCACCGAACCCATACCAAAGGGTCTTTTTTTGTATAGACTGTCAAAAAGGGGGAGCACGATAGTAATTTCGACCCCTAGCATGTCTAGGGACATCAAGCACCTACTTGTCTTCCACGCTGCGACCCCTGGCCGGGCATGGAGTTTGGGCCCCAGGAGATGGTGTCTGGGCCCGGAGGCGGAGCCTTGCACCCTGGGTTATCCCATGGATCCAACGAAGGAGGAGGTGCATCTTTCACGGGAAAATGGCGAAGTTCTTCTTCAGTACAGACCGGTAGTAGGGAAGGGTCTTTCATTTCGATTGCTCTGTCCCTCATCGCCTCCCGCTCGATGTCAGTTGACCGTTCAGAGGGCCACCATACCAAAACCAATACCGACAACACGGCCACGGTAGAACATAGGCCGCCAGCCAAGATCAACAATCGGGTTCTGGTAATTCTTACGGTAAAGTTTTCTGCGGACTCCAGAGGAGGGATGGTCTCGACGTGGCGCTGGATGTGGAACTCGCAACAGAACCAGTCGCAGGGCGTTGCTCGGTGCGGCTTCGCCTGGTGGTCCGGGACGAGTTGGCCAGCGTGGTCATCGTGCTGTTTTACCGCAGTGCGGAACAAAATGGCCGATTATGTTGCGGAAGGGAATTGGTTCCACGGCGTAGAATTGGACTCCCCGCAGATTCTGCACAACTTCGCGTCCCCCGCGGCACGTCGAATGTGTGGCCTGGGCATTCAGGCGCAGAGGTGGGTTCGAGGGAAAGTTGGGCAGGCATCTCCTCGGGGTCCGGCCATGTGAAGGCAGCCGAATCGCACTCCAGTTGAAACCTACGACTTACGTATCGGAGAAGAGGCAGCCCCTCTTCCTGGAGCCGTCTTTGCAATTCGGGGATCCCGCCAGGAGGCATCGGCCCGAGAATGTCAGGGTCCAATTTACCTAACCTGGCTTCCCGATCCTCGACGTTCTCAGGCCGAGTTCCGGCATAAAGATGAGCTGGGTGTATGCAATAGGGACGGTGGCAGAGATGGAGGCCAGAATCATCCATAGCCGGGTGTCCACAGGTCATCTCGAACGTGACACG
Source organism: Dehalococcoidia bacterium (assembly GCA_047516345.1). GTDB lineage: Bacteria > Chloroflexota > Dehalococcoidia > Lucifugimonadales > Lucifugimonadaceae. The sequence goes on from JAKZUY010000083.1 coordinate 1,305, forward strand.
GTGGGCGAGACGTTGATGGGTCCCGACGTTGAAGATGCCGTAGCCGCCTCGGTTTAGTCGCCAGCGCCAGATTAAGCAGGATCCAGCTACCCCCATAGGTAGATTTGGGGGTTTAGCAATCGCCAGATAGTCGGTGTCTACAACTTTGTCACTTCGGCTTGATCGGCGACCAGTCAACCCTTCCCCATATTGGCGCCTGATCAGGAAATCTCTCTCCCCCTCCACTCTCTACCTCGTCTAAACGCTAGGTTTGCGGGACAAGTCCGCTTCGTATAAGTGTATCGTTGCGGAGAGCCAAATTCGCCTGCGGGATGTCAGTGAAATTGCCCATGGTTTTCAACACTGAGGAATTCTATGCGTAGTTACTGGGACTCCGAGCCTTCAGAGCCACAGTATAAGGACTGGCTGCAACGCGATGCCCGGAAGGTCGCGGTCCCGGAGATTGACTTCGAGCCCGATTCGTAATCTTGCAACGGGCCCCGTGGTTTATCCAAATGCGTCTGCCAGGAGGCAGCGCATCGGACAGTCTCTTCGATGTTGAGGAGACTAGCTCGAAGGGAGAGGGTTTAACAGCCCGAAGTCGATTAGGCCCTGGAAGTGGGCGGTTACGTTGGCGGCTAGGGCACGGTCGCGGACCAAGAGGCCTAGCTCGATGTTGCGGTCGAGAGCGGCGTCGGTCATGTTGGCCGAGGTTATGAAGACCGCCTCCCTGTCGGCGACCACCGCCTTGGCGTGGAGGACGCTCCCGGGGCCGTCCAATTCCAGCGACCTTGGGTCGTAATAGACGGATGGACGTGATGTGCCGGGCCAATCTGTGCCCCAAAACCGGTCGGTGAAGCGGCGCACCAACTGGTCTAGAGCGGTGGTATCGCCGCGGGCCCGTTGTATGTTCAGCAGAATCTTGAGCTGAAGGCCCGGAGTTCTGTCCAGGCGCTCGGCCAAGTCCCGAAAGACGCGCGGCCCATCGAAGAAGGCGAAGGTGCTGATCCAGAGGGACTGCTCGGCGGTCCGCACCAGTTCCTCGTAAACGCGCCGGGTGTCGCGGGCGTACAGCCCGGCCAGCTTCGGTCCCGACCACACTAGATCGGGCATCGGGCTACGGACGCTTGCTCGGTCAAATGCCCGTAGCAATCGGGCGGCCGCTTTGCTGGTGATCCCCATGCCCTCGAGCTCCCGGAGTCCCGCCAATACTTCATCGGCACCGCCGGGAATGTTGAGCACCGACTGCAAAGCCGCCGCAGAGCAACCGAGGGTGAGCAATCCCGAGTCCAGCGCGCTCTCAAGCCGCGACCTGAGGTGGGGCGAAAAGGCGGCCAGGGCTTCGATCATGCAGGAGCCTGGAAGAAGGCAGCGTCTCCTACACCCAGCACCGGCACTACAAGGGCTCTGTCCAGGTAATCGTTGCGCATCTCGCAGGAGGTCTCGGCGATAAGGGTGCACCCGTGGCATGCCGCCCCGTGCAGCGAGCCGTTATCGACACTTTCACCGAGAGAGCGCTGGGCGCAGATCGGGTCGTTGGAGCACAATCCGGCTCTGACCAACGCGTTGATCAGATGCTCTTCGATGTGCCGCCCCTGCTGCACCAACCCGCCCAGAGTCCCCTCGGCATCTGAGGTCCCAGTGTATAGAAGGATTCCGTACTGTCCGTCATCGTCGTCGGAATAGATGCGCTCCCGGATGGAACTGGCCGGATAGCCGCAGCGCATAGCCAAAGCCTGGATGAGCAGATGGGAGAGGGTGTGGAGGAGAATGTACGGACCCCCCGGAAACGGGTATGTCTTGCCGCGGCTGGCGTACCAAGCCATGTGTCCCTGGTTTAGCTGGTCACGCCTGGCAGCCACACCTGGGCGTTGCAGCCAGACGTTTACTGCGTCGTTGTCCAGGCCGATGAAGATACCCTCGCCCCGGTTCTCCACGGCGGGGAACCAACTCGGCTCCAGCGCGATCTGGGCCCTCTCAACGTCGGTCTCGTACTCACCGTGAATGTCCCGGACGGCAGCCTCGAGGCGGGTGAAGCCGACCAGAGCCATGACCTCCCGAAGCCGGTGGAGCTGGATTACCGAGGCGATGCCCTGGCTCCCCTGCTTCCTCCAGGCGGTGTCGGGAAGCCGCCTGGCGTGGAAGTCAGGGTCGATGGGGACGTCGTCGCCGAACCCTTCCTCGGCGTTCAGCAGTGCGTCGAGTTCCACCTGCTTGATTCGCCGGTCGGCAGGGTTTCCTGTCTTGACTTCCTCAATTGCGCTCAGGATGTCGGCGTCGCTGAAGGGCTCCAGTCTGTCGGTAATGTTTGGAAGCCTCTTCACCACTTCCAGCGAGGCCAAGGAGTCAACGATTTGAAGCATGCCCCACAATTCTTGCACTGCTTCCACAACTGGGGTGGCTCGGTCTGGCAACGACAGGACGTTGATCACCTGCGGGAAGTAGGAGTTGGACGCGGTACGAACCAGCAGGCGGCTGGGTTGATTGCAGTGCTCGTTGGAATTGTTGCCCAGCCACGGGCGTCTTCCCTCGCATGTGCCCAGTGGATTCTGGCCGAGGTCGGAAGCCTCGTAGAGACGTCGTGATTTACCGCAGGCGCACCGGACGATGAGTTCCCCCAAATCTCCCGTGGTCCCCACCTCGTCGAGCCATAGTTGCTGGCCGCAGCCGTGGTCGCCACCATGGGCAAACCGGACCCAGTCTATGTCATCCACATGGCCCCGCGGACACGCCCGCACGAAGCGGGTCGGTACCACAGGGTTGCGGTCGAAGCGGTACCGGTCGTCCAAGGCCCGTCGGTGCACCATACGGCGGTGCCGGGTCTCTCTCTGTCCAGAAGTTTCCTGGACTACAAACCACTCTGGGAAGCGCCACCCGGTGATCCCCCGGTCTCTCTCCCAAGGCTCCGGAGCCCTCGGCGGTGCGTAGAGCCTCGGCGACGCAACGCCGGTAAGGTCTTGGATCCGCCGGGTGAGTCTGGGTTCTAAGATTTCTTCCAGGTGTAGGGGCCAGTCGTCCAAGCCCCCGACGATCGCCGCGTCCCTGGGCAGATCGATGAGAGCGCCCGGTCCGTAGGTCGTGATCACCTGGTTTTGCCGCATTTTGCCGTTAGCGGGCATCCCTTTCGCCTCTTGGCCTAATCAGACAGGTTCTTCAGATATAGGTTCACTTCGGGTTCAACGTCCCGCAGGGAACGCATGGCCCGGAACTTCCGATGGGACTCGTGGTCGAAGTCGTTGTCCAGCATCTCGTGCAATAACGGTCTCGGTTGGGACAACTCTTTCTGGTATTGCAGGCGGGCGTTGGCCTCATGGTAATAGGCGACCTCCGCCTGCCAGGTGTCCAGCAGGTCGACCACCCGGTTACGCACGCTTCGCTGGCACTCGCTCCGTTCTTGATCGTCAAATAACGGCTGCTGGTCCACCCGGCCTTGGAAGCACTCCAGAAGTCGCTGCTCCAGCTCGACCCTCAACTCTCCGATCCTCTCAGCCCCGGCCGCGGGTGTCATCCTTCCGTCACCGTGGCGCGCCAGTGCCACCAACGCCCCGGCGAACCCCCGGTCGAGGGCACGGGCCGAGAAAGGCGTTACGCTGGAAGCCTCAACCGAGCGGTAGAATGTGTCGTGGTAGTGCCGGAACCGCTCGAAGTATGAGCGGTCGCGGGGCTTGTTCAGGTTGAACAGAGTGACCACCAAGCCGGGACGTTGGTCGTCACGGCCCACGCGGCTGGTGGCTTGGATGTACTCCGCGTTGGTCTTGGGTTGCCCCAGCACCACCATCAGGCCCAAGCGCGGAATGTCCAATCCTACCGAGATCATGTTGGTGGCGATGGCGCAGTCCACATGGTCCCGTTCGTAGTAAGGGCGCTCCAAACGCCGCCGGGCATCTGCGACCTTGTCGGTCGATTCCCGGGACGTGAGTTCCAGCACATCAGAAGGCCTCGATCTGTCCCGGAAAAGGCCCGTAGTCTCCCCCAAGCGCCTTCGTTCGCTGTACCGCTGGGTTGTATGCTGGACCTCCTCTTCCAGTATGCGCCTGGCCCCGCCCAGCTCGCGCAGGCTGTTGAAGTACCCCACGGTAGTCATATAGGGGTCGGCTGGATTGTCGTGGTTCCGACGACCGCCGGATTCCCGGTACTCCCGTTCCGCCGCTCCCATTAGGGCCAGCCAGACCTGGCGCATCAGCACTTTCGGGCTCTTACCGGGTGAGGCAATCCCTAGATACAGGCGGCCGGGTTTCTGATTGACCGGGGTTGTTTTGGCAAAGTAGGTGTCGTAGCGGTCGGGGCCAGGAGGCGGGAAGACCAGTGTGGTCGGCCTGCCAAACAGCGCCTGCACCTGGTCGTGCGCTTGGCGGACGGTGGCGGTGGAGGCGACGATTTTCGGCCGGACCAGGCGCTGCTCCGTCCGCCGGACGCACAAGGCTTCGATGGCCGACTCGTACGACCCCACCATCGTTCCCAGCGGGCCAGAAATAAGGTGCAGTTCGTCCTGAATCACCAAGTCCGGCGGCAGCAACGGGGAGTCCAACCGGTGGCCTTGCCGCGGTTCGGCTGGGCCGTAGAACCCGGTCTGGTCGTAGCGGTCCGCGCCGCCCAGCAGCGCCCCGGTCTCGGCTACCCAGGGCAGCGAGGCGAACTTGTCCACCGTGGCGATCAGGAATGCGGGCAGGCGCCGATAGACCGGTTCGTCTACTCCCAGTATGGGCAGGGCCCGGTCTCCGCTGAACTCGCACTCGAAGTTGGAGCAGACGATGCGAAGCTCGGTCGGGTGTTCGTCGTTGGGAAGCAGGGTGAACGACGCTGGCTGGAACACGTAGCCGCACCAAGGGCAGTTTTCCAACGGTATGGGGCTGGGATAGCTACTGGGGCTAGACTTGTACCGGCGCGTCTTGGCCCGGGCCGAGGTGCTTCCCCGTTCTCCCACATGGCCCATGATGTTGGGTGTAGCTCCCCGACCGACCCACAGACCGATCTCTATGGGCCATTGGCCGTATCGGTCGGGCCGGGCCCGCCGCTCCAACTCCAGGGCGCAGACCAATCCCGAGGCCCTGGAGAGCTGGTCGAGAGTGAGCAGCCGGAGGGTATAGCGCATGATCACGGTGACCCCGGCGCCTTGCAACCCATCCAGGGCGGGGTTGCGCAGCCTACGCAGCACCATGGTGAAGGCCGCCAAGCCCAGGTAGGCCTCGGTTTTGCCGCCGCCGGTGGGGAAGAACAGCAGGTCCACCGATTCCCGGTCTGGGTCTGTGGGGTCGATCACGCCGGGCAGGTTCAATAGGAAGAAGGCCAACTGAAAGGCACGCCAACTGGGCGTGCTATCGGCGAAGAGTCCCTGCAAGCGTTGCCGGAGGGCGCGGGCGACGGCCCTATTGGAAACCCGGAAGGCGTCCAAGGCGTCGGGATCATCGGCCAGTGCCTCGATACCTCGCTCGACCCGGTCGCCAGCGATGCCGGCGTGGCGCAGGACTTCCTCCGCCGTCTCGTTCCGGGTCTGGCCCAAGTTGACAACATTGGCACGCCTCGAGTCGATCCAGGCGCGGTAGCCGTCCACCAACGGCCGGAGCGCGGCGCGAACAGCGGCTCCGTCTGGTAATTCGCCCAGGGCGTCCATCGAGAGTTCGGCGCCCGGAACTTCCACCGTGTCAGTCTTCGCCACTTCTCCGCTAGGAATCCAGGTGGTCCGCAGGGACCGGCATTCGCCATCGACGATGTCCCAGTCGGCCGAGATGGCGTGTCCCGTGGCGTATTCGGGGGTGTCGGCGTAATGGAGGTCGGCCACCCGTTCGTCCCAGTCGGAGGCGAGGGCGCCGGTCAGGTCGAACCGCGGGACGAAGGGCCGCTGCCCGCGCACCTCGATCTCCGCTTGGAAGGCGTACGCCGAGTCCCGGTTAGCCGGAACCGGGCGCCGACGGTTGACCAAGAACACTGAAACCGAACGGGTGCCTGAAGGCATGTCCGGAATGTTCTGGGTGTTGACGGGCCGTTCCACTACGTGCAGCTCGAGGCCGGCCGAATCCGGGACCAGGTAGTCCGCCGCGCCCAATGGGACCACGCGAACGGTCTCAGCCCTGGGGATTCGCTGCCAGGCGACCGGGACTCCACCTCCTCCGGGTCTGCGCCTGCGTGCTCGTAGTCGCCCCAGCGAACAGTGACGTCCAAGGAGTCGATATCCTTGGACATGAGAAAGCTCAATCCGATGGACGACGGGAAGAAGGCCCGCTTGGCGGCCCGCCGCTCCTCGGCCGACTCCTCAGCGAGGCCGCTCTCCTCGGGAGTCTCGTCCAATTCATCGTCCTCGTCGCCCTCGGAGCGCAGCTCAGGTTCCGTGCTCGAGGGGATCAGAAACCCCGTCAGGTACCAGTTGGACGGTCGGATCCAGCCCGGCAGGCGTTCCGCGTCATGGGGGTGCCCAGCCCACGGCCCGACCAGGTCGAGGTTCAGGGCGTGGACCAAACGATCCCTAACCTCCCACGAGGCGGTGGCAGAGGACTGCGACTCTGAGACAGTGCTCACGGATATAATCCCCACATTTAGGTGAATGTTTGCGTTTGGTCCTCTACGTTATTCCATCACAACAGGGACGGGCGTGCCAAGGCGCTCCTGTCACTAGCCTTGGATTTCGCTTTCCGGGAGCGTTTGGAGTTGGACTGCTTGCCGGCCCGGGCCTCCTCGGCGGCTCGCTGGGCGTTCAGCTCCAGCAGTCGGGCCAGCACGTCGTCCCGTACTTCGTTGGGCCAGCGGTAGCGGTAGGGCTTCGTTCTCCTGCCCCACGTTTCCTCGTCTATCTCGTAGTCCAAAAGGAACTCGCAGTCGGTGGAGACGTCCCTCCAGCCGTAGGCGTCCAGCACCGCCCGGTCCATGGCGGCGTGCAACTCGCGGAGCATGACGATCTCCGGGTCGTCCTCGTAAGGGTCGTGGAAGCGGTTGTAGGTCTTGGTCAGCCCCTCGTTGTTCCGGACCATCAGCGCGGCGCGGTACTCGTAGTAGTCCTTGCCGGCAGCTTCCAACGCCGGGTGGGCTTCCCAGCCGATGGGGAAGGGGAAGGTCTCGAAGCAGTCGGAGGGCGTGTAGCGAAGATCGTCCTTCATAGACGAACCAAAGAACCGCGCCCAAATCTCGTGGGGCCGTGTCTGGAGGGCGCAGAAGGCGGCGTAGGTGCCGAAAGGGAAGACCACGAGGGATTCGGCGAAAATCATTCCCGTGGGCAGAAAGGTAAATGCCAACTGTTGACCTACCCGAGAGATCGCCAGCACGCGGTCTAGGTTGGTGATGGCCGAGTACAATTCCCTTGCTTGGTGATAGTGCTGCCACCAGACTCGTGCCCGCTGACCGTGGGCAGACTTGCTATTCTGAGACGAGACTTCTCTCTCTGGTTTCACTTTAGCTTGGACTATGCCCACGAGTTCGGGCCAAAGCTCACGGCATTCGGCCTCGGATCTCCCTTCGGAGTTGATCACAAATCGACGATGGGACTGAGTAGGGCTGTTGTTGACCTCTTCGCCCCCGATATAAGGGAAGATCACCTCGAGGTTGCAGGAATCTTTTTCGATCAACCGTCGCATTTCCCCGGTAGGCGTAGCAATTCCATTCTTGTCGGTGTCGTCGAACGTGAAACCCATGCCGAGGACAATGCTACCTTGGAAGCTCTTCCCTGCGTTCCCGACTAGTCGCGCTGGATCTTCGTTGCCTCCGGCGTGGAACAAGAACGCTGTGATCTCGTCCACCCGCCTATCGTCAAGACGCCTAGGATCGGATAAGTGCCCCTTGCATACGTGCAGGAGGCTCACAATTACCGCCGCTTGCCCGGGCCACTGATATCGGGTCCGTGCATGATATATCTCGCCGCCGTTGGCACAGATCCAGCGTAACCCGGTTGATCGAGTGTCTCCTTGGGATATCGTGTTGGTGGCTATCAACCCGAACGTGCCCAGGGTACGCTCCAATTCAAAGGCCCGCCTGAAGAAATGGGCAACTAAATCGCATTTTCCTCCGCTCCCAACGTGTAGTATTCGAAGCCACTCGGTGTAATGCGAAACGTTGGCAGTCACGATACTTACATGCCCAGCGAAGGGCGGATTTCCTACTATCGCGTCAAACCCGGGGTTGTCGCGGTCGAAGACCTCGGTAAATTCGATCTCCCAGTGGAAGGGCGCCAACGGGGGGTCGGCTTGCCGCCGCTCCTGCAGCCAGTCCTGGTATTCCTTGGCGCGGCCTTCGGCGACGGCTGAGGCGTATTGGTCACGGAGCTGCTCGCGTTGTCTTGCGCTTGATCCCTCGAAAAAGGCGGCGACCGCTAGGTCGCCCAGCAGGCGGACTTCTTCGGTCTCCTCGTTGGCCTCGTTCCACAGGTGCCGAAGTTCCCAGTCGGGCACCGAGTCGTCGGCCTCGCGGATCCGCCGGCGGAGGGAGGCGGCCTCGGCAACTCGCCGCTGCCCCTCGATGGCCTCAAAACCGGTCTGAAACTCCGGAGCGTTGGCTTTCCAGTGGAACGCCTCGATCTGTTTGCGGGTAAGGCCGACCAGGGAGTCGCCGTGGCGCAGAGAGTGGTCCAGGAAGGTGAGGGGGTGCTCCTTGGCCAGGGTCACCAGCCAGAGGGAGAGCTTGGCTAGGTCCACCGCCTTGGGGTTGCGGTCCACGCCGTAGATGCACCGCTGGGCGATCAGCCGCCGGGCGAACATCACCTCGTCTTCGTCGGACGGGATGGCTGGCATGGTGTCATGGGCCCGCCAGGCATCGACCAAGGCGTCGCCAAGCTGACGGCAAACTTCCACCAAGAAGGCCCCCGAACCCATGGCCGGGTCGCACACCTTGAGGTCGAGGACTTGCTCCGGGGTCGGGGGCCCAGACCTATCGTCACGCAGGCGTTTCAGCACAGGCTCCAGGGTGGTCCGGACGATGGGCTGGGTCAGCTCGCGGGGTGTGTAGTGGGAACCTGACCGCCGACGTTCCTCGCTGGGTTGGAGCACCATCGCGCCTTCGGCGACCAGGTCGGGCGTCGCATCCTTGTCAATAACCGGGTCGAGGGCGGTCAGTACCTGCTCCGGGGATTCCGCCTCCCGCAGTTCCGCGCTCACCTTAGGAGTGACGGTTCGGTCGGTCTGGCCTTCCACCCAGCGGGCCCGGCTGGCCGGGGTCTCGGCCAGCAGCGCTTCGACGCTGATTGTGGTGGGCGCGCCGTACTTTTTGGTGGACTTGATGGACGTGGAGAGACCCTCTGAGGTCTCCAGCCGGAAACCCATCATGGTCTCATAGACCGAGCCAACGTGCTCTACGTCGAGGGCCCGGTAAGAGATGCGCTCCCCATCGAGCAGCACCAGCATTTCGAGCACCCGGTAGATGGTGCCGTCAGGCACCAGAGGAGGATCGATACGCTGACCCACTTGCCGGGGCCCGTCGCGGCCCTCCAGGAATGGATAGCGGTCGGGGTCGAACAGGTCGCCGTGGCGCCGGGGTAGTTCCGAGTCGCCGGTCTTTGCACCGTCGTGTACCATGCGGAACAGGGCGAGGAGCTGGGCGTAGGCGCCGAATCGCTGGTCCATGGTGTCAGGATGCTGGGCCGCGTCCTCCCGGAGGCGGTCATAGAGCCCCGACAGAGAGTATCCCCCCAGGAAGACCTCGTCCTGCGGCAGCATGTCACGCTCTTCAGCGTAGAGCAGGAACACCAGCCGAAGCACCACAGTCAGCAAACCACGGTAGACTTCGTCGGGGTTGGCATCGAGCGGACTCTCCAGCAACCTGCCCCGGGAGGCGTCGTGGGCAGCTTGGAAACCCCGCAGGAGCTCATACAAGGAGTGCAGCACCTGTTCGGCGAGGCGCTCGCTGACCTCGTTCTGGTACTTGCGGCTGTTTTCCAGCAACGCGGCCAGCCGTTGGTGCCGGGGCATGGCGAGAAGGCGCGTCTCGCCGAGGAGCTCGCGCATCGCGGCGGCGATCGGCCTGCCAGCGGTCAGCTCCATATCGGCGAGTCGGAAGTCGAGCCAGCCCGAGCTCTCTCCCCGTGGCGCCGAGACCAGACGCAGTATCGAGCCGTTGAACAGCAGGCCGGCGGGCACACCCGTGGCCCGCAGCAGCCGCTCCAGGCGCCCGTGGGGAGAGTTCTCGACATTGCGCGCCCCCGGAGTCGCGCCGTCCAGGTGGTCTCCGGGCTCGCAGACCAGGACCAAGAGCTGCCAGGGCGACCTACCGCTGCCTGATTGGTCCCCGTCCTGAGCAACCGCGGTTAGCTGGCTCCGGGCTGGCTCGGCCCGCACCGCGAAGTCGGGCCGCAGGACTGACTCAGAGTCTGGCAGCGCCACTTCCAGGTCGGAGGGAACGGGCTCATCGTCGGCGCCGGCATAGCCTGAAGGCCGGAACGTCCAGCCGAGGACGGTCGAGGCGAAGGCCCGGAAATTCGGAGGCTGTGCAACCATTGCTTCCGGAGTGGTGCCGTGTCCACGTGTGTATTCCAGCAGCGTGCGCTGGGCTTGGGAATCGTTGCGCTGCATAATTACACCAGCCTGGACCAGCGCCGGCGCGGAGACCACCAGACCGGTGGGCTGGACGAACCCGATCCATTGCAGGTGGTTCGAAATATGCGGGTCGTGTGTCGTCATGGTCAGTTGGTCTCCGGCCACAGATAGATAAGACCCACCGGTTCGATCCGCTGGGCCCGGACCTGGTAGAACTCTTGGACCCTTTCCGGCTCTGATTCGATTTCACGGTCGAATTGTCCCAGACGGTTGCGCCAATGGCGAATGTTGGCGTCGAGTTCTCGGAGCTCGTCCTGGGCGAAGCCAAAAGCGAGTTGCCGGTAGTCCTTTTCGTGACGCTCCAGCTCTGCCGCTACCCGTGCCCGCTGATCCATCAGCGTTCTTCGCAACGCCTCGGCGTCCGCCTGGCCCCGCGCTTCGAGCTTTCGTTTCGCCTCGGCCGCGAATTCCTCTGCGCGGGGTTCTAGCTGGGGACGGAGTTCCTTGATGTCTTGGCCGGCACTGGCCAAGAGCCTGTTTTGGATGACTTCGTTGGGTGCTCTGCCAATGCTTGCCAGGGACTCGTCGAGCAGGTTCAGAGTGGTGGTCTGCCCCTCACGCCCAAAGGCTTGCAGTGGACCTTGCCTGCGCTCCGGGTCGATCCAGCGAGCGGTGATGGGCACCAGCTCCTCATGGAGCCTCTCGGCTTGCTGGCCGTACAGCGAGAGTCGTGCCAGCAGGACTACGCGACTTAGGGAGTCCTTACTCTGGGCGAGGCAGGCACGGGAAAGGTCATGGTGGATGAAGCCTTGAGAGCGGAACCGGGCTAGGAGCCTTTGGGCCACCCGCTGCTCCAGGTGCAGATGGACCGTGTCGCCGTCCAAACTCCCGGAGTCCTCGAACACCACGGGCCGAATGGGGGCCTCGCGACGCCAGTCGGAGACCCGTTCCTGTCTCTTGCGAGGAGTGCGAAGGGAGTCCAGGGTAGACGTCCAGCTCGGGTCTGTCGCCGCCCGGTGGCCCAACGCCGGGAAGTTCCATACCGTGTTGCCGTCGTCGTCCTTCGTTTCCGAGAGCCCTGGGGCACCCATCAACTCCAAGGAACACGAAATGGCGTCGCGGAAAGTTCCGGGTGAGAACTTGACCGATTGCCTGGAGTTATCGAGCAGGTGCTGGCACGTCTCGATCTGGGCCTTCAGGTCGGCCTGCCGATCCCGTGCAGTCTCCAGCTCTTCTTGGGCGGTTGCCTTTCGGGCTTGTTCCAAGTCGGCTGCCTCGACTCGCAGTTTGAGGTTATCGGCGACCTCGTGGCGGATCCCGTTGCGAAGGTAACGCTCCACCTCAGCATCGATCACCTTGGAGAGGCTGCCCAGCTCCCGCTTGATGGTCTCCGTCTTGGTGACCAGCACTTCCAGGACCCGGTCTTCCACCCTTTGAGACAGGACGAAGTAATGGCAGTTGACCTCCTCGGCAGGCTGAAGCTTCCGGTCGATCCGGCCGTTTCGCTGGTCAATTCGGCCGGGATTCCAGGGCAGGTCGAAATGGAATATATCGCTGCAATGGGCCTGGAAGTTCAGACCTTCACGGGCAGCGTCTGTAGCGATCAAGATGCGTAGAGGGTCGGCGGCAGGGTCGGTATTGAAACGGCGCTGCAGCTCCTTGCGCCGCTCGCCGCTGGTGAGGCCGTCGATAACCTCGATCCGCTCAGATGCACGGTCAGTGCCCTCGATGGCCTGCTGGAGGATGTTCCTCAGATAGCGCTTGGTGCCTTCGCGGCTCTCGGTGAAGATCAGCACTCGCCGCTGGTTCCATTGCGGTGACGGACCGTCCGGACGCTGTCCGAAGGCCGGCAAGCCCGGACATAGGTGATCGCGGAGCCATTCGATGAATCGAAGGGTCTTTGCGTCTGGCAGGGTGCGAGTCCGCTCAGCGATTTCTTGCATCTGGTCCAGCAGCAGGACCTCCTGCTGCCAAAGGTCATGCTCCCTAGCTCCCTCAGTGTCATGTTCGGCAACGGCGGTGAGAGACTCTATTTGGGCCTTCTCTTCTCGGTCGAGGTCGTCGTCTACCCATTCAGCCCGGTCATCGTCCACGTCTACCGGCTTGATGAACGAGTCCGCGGCAGATTCGTCCCATGATTGCAGGTCCTCTTGATGCGCTTGCTGCCACAGGCGCTCTACCGTCGCGCGGTGAACCCGTAAACTTTGAGCGAATGCCTCAATGGAAGAAAGAAGACGCTGCTGCAAGCCGACCATGAGGAGACCAGCTGCGGCGCGCGTCCTGTTCGAGGCACTGGCGTGCCGCCGGTCCCGCAGTGTGCGGTACTGGTCCAATAGCCCGGACAGAACCAGCTCGGGAGCGTCCTCGGGAAGGCCATCAATCGTCAGGCGGATGACGTTTCGCCTGGGGAACTCGCCCTGGACCTCGCGGATGTCCTCCTTGATGCGCCTGACCATCACGTCATCTAATGCGCTCTTGCCAGGAATCTTGACCCCACGGGTAAATCGTTGGGGGTCGAGCAGTTCCATCAGGGTTGAGAAGCTGTTCGAGTGGCCGTTGTGTGGCGTGGCCGACAGGAATAACCGGTGCTCGAAGCGCCAAGAGAGGTCCCGTACCGCCCGTGTGAACCGGCTCTCGATACCGTAGCGTATGCCAGAGGCGGGAGCGGCGTGGTGGGCCTCGTCCAGGATCAGCAAGCTGCCGGGCAGCATCGCTCCAAGCCATTCGCGCATCGGGTCCGTATAGGCGGGCTCTATCAGCAAGCTATGGGATACTAGGAACCGGCTATGAGTGCGCCACGGATTGACCCCGAAGCCGCGCTCGCGACGGATCCGGGAGACGTAATTTCGGTCGAGGAACTCGAAGACCAGACCGAAGCGGTCTTCGAGTTCGCCCTTCCACTGCTCCAAGTCCAGATAGTCCACCGGCCCGGAGCGGTCCACGGT
>JAKZUY010000084.1:0-3177 GCA_047516345.1 Dehalococcoidia bacterium
TTTTCTGAGGAAATTAAGTCAGAGAGGAATCACTCGGTGGTGGAATGACTTGGCGGATGGGCAGCGGCCCACGCCCGACGAACTGCTCGAAAAACTGGACTCGGGCCGCTTGGAGGAAATCGGGATGAGTGAGGCAGTACAGGGTACCTTCCTCGTGCAGGTAACCCCGTCAAAGCAGCGCGAGTTGGCGGCTATTCGTTGCCGCGATCAATACGTGCTCGAATTCAAGATGGCTGACGGCAGTCACCGTCCGCTGAAGGAACTCTCCGGTGGGCAGCGTGTGAACCTGTTGCTATCCCTGCTGTTGGAGACGAATGACGAACGTCCATTGGTAATCGATCAACCCGAGGACGAATTGGACAACCGGTTCCTGTTCGAGACGATGCTTCCGGCGCTGAAACGGCTCAAGGGACGCAGACAGATAATCGTCGCGACACACAACGCGAACATCGTCGTCAACGGTGACGCCGATCAAGTGATTCAATTAGAGGCGACGGCAGACCGAGGTCATGTCTCACGTTCAGGGGCCATCGAGGACCCTGCCATTCGAGATGCCATCGTCCAGACTGTTGACGGCGGTGACGAGGCGTTTCGCCTGCGCCGCCTTAAGTACGGGTTTTAGAGTGTCGAAAATGGAATGGTTGGACGTCCTCAATCGCATCGGGGCGGGGGAGAGCGAGAAAACGGAGTTCAAACGCGAACTTGGAGACTTGTCGGCCGTGGGTAGAGCTATCTGCGCTTTCGCAAATACTACGGGAGGCGTGGTTGTCCTCGGTGTTAGCAATGCACAGGAAATAGTGGGAGTGAAGGGGGATCCGGAGCGCGTTCAGGAGAGACTGACATCATTCCTCCAGACCGGTTGCAGTTCACCGGTTAGCGCTAGTGCTGGGCGGCATGAGGATCCGAACGGCTGGGTGCACTGGCTTGAGATTCCCCGCCAGCGTGGATTCGAGCCATTACGGTACCGCGGTCGCGTGTGGGTGCGCCGCGAACGCAGCAGCGTAGAGCCATCGCCGACCGAGCTTCAGGAACTCTATAACGCTTTTGGCTACGTCTTTACCGAGGAACGCACGATACAAGCTGCGACGACGGCCCACGTCGATCTCCAGGTCTTCCGCTCCTATCTTCAAGAGATCGGACTCGACACTGAGGACGAACCCCAGCCCAATGATGATGACGACCTCCGTAACCGCGGCGTTATAGCGGAGTTGGGAGGCGCGTTGCATCCTACGCTCTACGGCGTGCTGGCGTTCGGCAAGGTGCCACAAAGCTACCCGCAGACCCACAATTTCCGAGTGGAGTGCGTCGCATACGAAGGCGACGACCGGGCGTCGGATGTGCTGCAAGTGGCAGAAGCCGCAGGACGTTTGGACGAGCAAGTACGACGAGCAATTGGTTGGTTCGCCAGCCTTGGACGGTTCGAGTCGTACCGTGGACTGGTCCGGGAAGACCGTCCACTGCTGCCACAGCCGGCGCTTCGGGAGTCACTGGTAAACGCAGTTGTGCACAGAGAGTACGCAATCACTGGTTCGAAGGTGTTACTTGAGGTTTTCGCGCGGCATGTCGACGTTACCAGCCCAGGTGGACTGCCGAATCACATGAGCGCCGAGAGCGTCCGGGCGGGCGGACATCCCCGGTCGCGGAACGAACTCATGGCAAACTTCATGCTCGGACTGGGGTTCATGGAACAGCGGGGCAGGGGTTGGCCCGTAATGCGTAGGGCAATGCGCGAGTTCAACGGGACCGAACCTGAGATAATGCTGGGAGACGCCAGCAAATTTGTCCGGCTGCGATTTCGTCTCGATTCCCGGAAAAGTAGCCGAGGAGACGGCGTGGAGTGAAGGACATCCTTCCTGACCTGGACCTGTGGCAAAGCCAGGGCGAAGAGATCGCGTTGGCGACCCTCGTACAGGTTCGACGTGCAGCCCCCAGACCTCCCGGAGCGCGCTTGTGCGTAACGCGCAGCGGACGCATGTCCGGTTCGGTGAGTGGCGGCTGTGTCGAGGCCGATGTCTTCGAACGGGCGATGCAAATCCTGGATAGTCGCAATCCGGAGGTCGTGAACTACGGTATAGCCGATGAAATGGCGTTCGAAGTGGGGCTGAGCTGCGGCGGCTCGATCGATGTCTTGATAGAGCCCTTCGTACCTGACAATGAGTGGGATACCCTGCGCCGGTCCGTCGAGCGCCAGCAGGAAGTTGTCTACGCTGTCGGCCTTGCCCCTGCGCCCCTAATTGGTCGCAAGCTAACCAGGGTAATCAATGGCCCGTCTGTCGGCGCCATAGACCCCTCTCTTGACAGCGACATAGGCGAAGAGAGCGACCAACTTCTGCGAATAGGTGGAACGAAAGTAGTCACCCTGCCCTGGCAAGGGGAGCAGGCGCAGGTATTTCTCGAAGTGTTTCGCCCCTCGCCCAGCCTCTTGATCGTCGGGGCTACCCACACCGCCATCTCCCTGTGCCGCCTGGCCACTGAAGTCGGCTATCAGGTTACTGTCATCGACGCCCGCAGCGCGTTGGCGACACCGGAACGCTTCCCGGATGCCAAACGGTTAATCCACGCATGGCCGGAGGAAGCACTGGCGCAGGTCTCATTGGACAGTTACTCCTCTTTGGTAGTTCTGACCCATGACCCGAAATTCGACGTCCCCACATTGGCATCTGCCCTGCACTCCCGGGCCCGCTATATTGGCGCGCAGGGCAGTCGGCGCACCCATCAGGGTCGAGTGCGACAACTAAGACAACAGGGCTTCAGCGATGCCGATCTGGCCCGTATCCGGTCTCCCATCGGCCTGGACATAGGGTCCCGCACTCCTGCCGAGCTCGCTCTGGCCATTTTGGCCGAGGTGTTAGCCGTACAGTACGACCGTGCCTAAAACGTCTACGTGGCCGGTTTAAGCGAGTAGCTGGCGGGCGCCTGTTCGAACTTTTCCTTGCACCCCAGAGAGCAGAAGTGGAACGTATTCCCGTTGTAGTCGGCGAGGTACCGGGACCCGGCCACTTTGACCGTCATATTGCAGATGGGATCTATCGACTCGACAACGGTGGCCTGAGCCGCCGGCGCCAGCGGAACCCCTCGGCGGTCGGCACGCATCCGCTGGACGATCTCGGTCAAAATACTTAGCGCGATCTCTTCCGGCGTCTCAGCCCCTATATCCACACCTGCCGGATACTTGAC
>JAKZUY010000085.1:0-3925 GCA_047516345.1 Dehalococcoidia bacterium
ACCCCCAGCGAGCGATTCCACCACGCGTTGTGAATCTTTTCTTCGGCGCGCTTTCGCTCGGCCATTTCCGCCTTAACGCCCAGGGAGTTCAGGGCGTTGGCGAGGTTGTCCCTGGTTTTGTCGCGGAGTTTTTCTTTCATGCTGTGTCTTGTGCTCGGGCCGGTTCGTCCGGGCAACAGTCGGCCATGCGACTCTGGATGGCGGGCCCGGTATCAGACCGACCCGGCGTGCGGTGGCGCGGTGAGCGCTCAGGTTCGTACTACGGTACACGGAGGCCGGACATGCCGGATATGAGGGGGTTGGAGGGCTGCGATTGAGTTGGGCGTTGGCTTTGGCGTAGAGGGCTGCCGGTATGAGCGGCTGGAGACGCCTCCATTCAAGCGGCTGTGACTTCGACCTTGAGACTGCGACCCACCGCTCGGAGCGCCTTTAGCACCTGGCTCATGTGAGAGCGGTGGTCCGGGTTGGTCAGCTTGCGCACGGCGGACTCGCTAACGTCCAGCCTGTCGGCAAGCTCCACCTTGGTGATGCGCTGCGCCCTCATGGCGGAGTACAGAGCGAGTTTGGCGGCGACGACGGTCGGCACCGGCACCGCCACCTGGCCGTCAGCCGCCTCGCTGGGAGCAGGGATGTCCCACTTCTCGTGGACGTATCCGGCGAGGGCAGTAGCAAGGGCGTCTTCCGCCATTGCCAGGGCCTCGTCACGGTCGCTTCCGCCGGTGATGGCCTCCGGCACGTCGGGGAAGCTGGCAACCAGTCCTCCATTTTCATCGGAGCTCAGTTGACATGGGTATGCGTAGATCATGACTCAGAACTCCCTTCGGTCGATATTTAACTGGCGCAGCATGGCGGCCAATATGCCCTTCGACAGTTGGCCTCGTCGCACCGTAGTGAACTGTGCGCCGACAAACACTCTGCCGTGACTGCCCTTGCCGTGAGTCGGGTCGTAGCGGAAGGGTTGGCCTGTCTTCCGAGCGTAGTCCCTGGCTCGCCTGATGAACTCACGGCTGGACATCGACTGATTATCGCACCTTAATATGCGAAATCACAATTCGAAATTGGGCATAGGAGTGATGGGTCTCTCAGGGTGTGAGTCACTAGCTGAAATCAAGGTGAATGGGGCGCCTGCCACGTCGCAACAAGCAAGCCGATTCCGGAACTCCTTTCACTGCTCGAGGACAACCGTAGCGTTGGAAAGGCGGGTTGCTGGGCAGAACCGTATTCGAGATGGCCAGGCTTTCTTTGCCCTGGCCGGGCCGATCAGGGAAGGGGGTGAAATAGCAGCCCCATTTTGCGTTCGCGCCGTATTCTTCCAAATCATGCCGTTGCTCTGCTAGCGCGCCGGGCTAGCCCACGGTTTCCACCACCGACGCGGTCTACCCAGACGCTGCCCGAGGAACTTTTCCAGACCGGCTAGGTGCAGCACCGTCCGGCTACCGCTGCTGGCGTCTTCGTCGATCAGAGTGGAAGGTACATCCTCCCAGTCGAAACCCCGCCGGCCAAAGGCGTCTCGTTGCTCCCAGACGATGACCCTGCCCCCGTCGATCATCCATCCGTTAGCGGCTTCTCCCTCGTTCCTCGCACGGGTCGATTCGCGGAGCAGGCTGACGATGCGGGCCTTGACGCGGTCGTACCGTTTTTCTGCGTAGCTGAGCCAGGATATTTCCCGGCACCATGTGGGCGACGTCTCCCCGGTGGCCTGCGTGATGATGCGGCTTAGCGCCCCTGACGAAAGGGCTAGCCAGTCCTCAGGCAGCCGTTCTTCGTCGATGCTGTCCATGACCTCGGCGAGGTAACGCCTGTACAGGTGTCCGGTCAGACTTCGGCGGATCTGCTGCACCTTGCCCTGCAACTGTTGGCGCAACCCTTCGTTGTGGGAGGGCAAGGCCGTCGTCGTGTATATCATCAGGCTGCGCTTGACCACCTCGTCGGGGAAGGACTGAGGCTCAGCGTTCATGGATAGCATGAACCCCGGGTATTCGGCGGTGCCCGGCTGCAGTTCGTCCTTGATCATGTCCCTGCCGTGATTGTTGAACGCCCTACGCCCGATATCGTCAAACACAACGGGGAATCGCTTGTAGCCACTTTGCAATCCGCGCAGTTGGGCGGTTGTGAAGCTGCGTTTGGTCACGGTGTGGGCGTAGCCGAACATAGAGGTCATCAGCGTATCTACGAGGCTGGTCTTGCCACAGTTGGATTTGCCGAACACTATGGCGAAAGTGGGGTAGCGAATGACGTCGGTGTCCTGCAACAACGCCAGGGAACGCAGGTCGCACAGGAAGGGCGAGAAATAAAGCCACGACGCCAAAGTGAAGTAGTCGCGCTGGAGGCCGGGAACATTGCCTTCAAACGCCCCTTCGTAGTTCTTGAAGTAGTCGACCAGCAGACCTGCGTCCGTAGCGACCGACCTTTCATCCCAGTCAAGCGGGAACTGCTCGCCGGACAACACAGCCTTGCGGTTCGTTCTGTTTATCGTTAAGTATCGGTTGTCTGCTTCTTCCGCCGATTTCACCAGGCGGATGCGACTTATCTCCCTCTTGATCTCTGGCGTAATCCGCTGCACGCCATTCCGAATTGCGGGCGTTGCCCCGGACAGCCGGGGCGCCAGCACCGAGGCGACCTTTTCGATGCGTTCAATCTGGACCGGCGTCGTCACCTCCGTTGGCGACGGCGCTTCGATTACCAAGGTGCCCGATATGTCGGACATGATCGGCGTCTCGGGGATCTCAATCTCTGCGTTGGTTATTCTGTCTGGCGGAAGCTGTATCTCATCCGACGCGGAGTCCCTTATCTCCTGGAACATCTTGCTGTAGTGGTCCCACGCTGCTTCGTCATCATCGAAGAGCACGAGAGTTTCGGACTGTCTTCCGGAGAAGGCCTGCTCCGATAGGTTGGCGGACCCGACGATTACCCTTTTGCGTCCGTCCGCTGCGGACAGGAGGTAGAGTTTGGCATGAGCTACGGACTTTCTCAGGACGCGGAAATGGGCCTTCCCGGCGTGCACACTTTCGAGAATGCGCAGGTGTCTCTTGTCCTTCAGCCCCATGATTGCGGCGCGAGTATCGCCGACCACCACCTTCTGGAAGGCGAGGACGACCTTTATGTCCCGCAATGTGGCTTCGCATCCGAACACACACTCAAAAACGCTGAACGAGAAATGGTCCAGCATCCTGACAATCGCCTTGACGCTGGCGGAGTAGGTCAGTACTTGCAGCTGGTCGAAGCCGTCAAATAGTCCCCAATCGAACTTCCGCTGGCTTACAAACCGGGCGTCCACAACCCGGAGTCCCGTGCCGTCATCCAACCCGAGAGAGGGCTGATTCTGGGACGTTCCGTCGGACTGCCCAAACAGTGGGTTCATCTCAATTAGTTCCTGGGATTGTCTGATGATGTTTCCATCAAAATGCTGGCAGTGCTTCGATTACCAGGAAACCAACTCGAAACCCAGCGCGTTGGTCCCCAGTTTCGCTTTGATGCGGCGGATCTAAGGAGGCCATGATACAAACTTTTGGGCTTCCGCTGGAAGCGTACCGGAAAGTCACTCTAAACGTGATCTGCGTGGCAGGGTCACTACGATAGGCGCGCTACCGGAGCGGGGGACCGAAACGGCCGAGCCTTACCTCTTTATTGAAGCGTTTGTTGATGTAATGCGGACGATTATCACCGCACGGCGAACATTTTTGTTCTGACTAAGAAACTGTCTTTAAACTACACCCAGAGTAAACAATTACGTCTCTCGCGTTCTTTAGACTCCCGCTTTCGGAGACCTTTGCGTAACCTCGACACATGTCATTTTGAGCACAGCGAAGAATTGAAGCCATGCCGACGGCATGCCCCGCCCCTCTTACCCAGACCCCTCGGCTTCGCTCGGGGTGACATGGGGGCGCTCAGGGTGACATGGGGGCGCTCAAGGTGACATGAGCGG
>JAKZUY010000086.1:0-3422 GCA_047516345.1 Dehalococcoidia bacterium
AATGCTGCGGCACAGCAGGGTCCAGAATGTCTGATAGCTACGAACGCTCCTTCCGGTTTTTCGACAACCGCGAGAAATACCTCCTCTTCGTGAGCACCTGCAGTGAGAAACAGGTAATCGCCAAGCGCATAGCCTTGGACATCAGAGGTCTCCAGCCAGTGGCGCCAGCCTTACGCGTCTTCGATGCTGGTATGGGCGATGCCACCGTTCTCACACGTCTAATGAGAGACCTTCACCGTCAATACCCCACGGTCCCCTTTCTCATCGTTGGGAAGGAGATTAGCCAAGAGGACATCCGTATCAGCTTGGAGAAGATGGCCGACAGGTTCTATGAACATCCGCTCACCGTCCTGGTGCTGACCAATATGCTCTACTCCGAAGCCCCTTGGCTCCGCCCCAGATCGAATGCGATGCAGGCACGCCTCAACTGGGTGGAGGCGCGGCTTGAAGGCAGCACGGCTTTCGAATTCGATGAACAGATTAGGAACCTGGAGCAACACGTTCAGGATTGGTGGAAGACAACTCAGAGTGAGCGCACCGGCAATCCCGTCTACCTGACTCCCTCGGTGCTAGTGATATTTCGCAAAGACCACGAATGGCCTCTGGCGCCGGTCATCCCTCAGAAAGGGGGCCCGCACCACGAATACGACGTTATAATCGCAGCCCAACCCTTTAGGGCGAGACTGGCAGCGAAGGTCAAAGTTAGGAACGTCCTCGCTCCTTTAGCGCGCTGCCTGGCTCCCGGGGGTTGTATGGTCGTCATCCAGTCGACCGGCAAAGACCCTGGGATGGAGATAATTCGTGGAGTATGGCCTGGCGAGGACCCCTTTCGAACGCCTCGACAGGAACTTCTTAGAGAACTCAGCTCACAGCTAGGGGACAGCCACACAGACCTCCGGTATCTGACCTATCCCGATTCCCGGGCACAGTTCCGCTATGAATTGCGGTTGCCGCCCTCTGAATTGGAAACCAACATCAGCACCTCGACGTTGCTGGCAGCCTGGAATGCCGCAACCTATGTCGCTCAAATAGAGGACGAACGGCTCAGGCCAGCGATGAGCCAGGGCCACTACATAGATGTGACCTCGCAGGTCCTGAATAAGTACCGGCGCCTGTGGTTCGTCGACGAGTCCTTCAACGTGGCCAGGGTGGCCTGAGAGGAATCATCCTACAGACTGCAGTTACCCGAAGCGGGTCAATCAGCACGAAGGTGCACACCGGTCTGCGGCCCAGCCACGCCTGGACCCGGTTCGAGACGGAGTTGGCCGGGTCGGCGAACAGCACGATCCCACCAGGTTCTAAGACGGGGTCGGTGTGCCAGCCCGTATTTGGAGAACCCAAACGTTGCCGCGACTTGCTGCTGACGTTGGTCGAGTGTAACGAATGTGAACTGTCGAGTTGGTACAGTGCTGGCGACCCCGGCCGGATTCGAGGTCATATGCGCAATACATCTATCTACTCAACGCACTTTGCCCAGCGGAGGATTCACCGCAGGCAGGCCGAACTGCGATTCCACAGCGTCCCCGATAGGGGTCGGGGATGACAGGTGGTGGTCTGGGTCGGATGGGTTGTGTCGCCGGTGGGGCGCTCGGGCCGAGTGGCGGTGAGGCCCGCGTGCATCGCGGGTCGCAGGCGGACGATGGCGCCGACGGGAACGCACACTCAATTCCATCGAGACGAACAGGACATCGGCGCCCGACGCCGCTGTGCAGCGGTTCCAGCCGTCATTAAGTATGGCGACCCCGAGCAGATTCGAACTGCCGATCTCCGCCTTGACAGGGCGGCGTGTTAGGCCGCTACACCACGGGGCCGGACTATCTCCGCAATTCAACTTGCAGAAACGACTACTTCCAATTTAAGGCCCGAACAGACTTCCCGTCAAACCGAACTTGGGGCCTCAGCCGCCCGATGGCAGCCTACCGGCTTAGCGCCAACTGCTCACGCTGCCACCCGTAGTCGACCCGGCCATCATAGAACTTCTCGGGGTTTTCGATCGCCCAGAGTTGTTTGCGGAGGTTCCAGTTGTCGGGCTCGGCGGAAGCGCCTTCCAGCCAGATCCGTTTCGCCGCCTCCAGGTCCCCCGAATGATAGCGCTCCAGACCGCGCTCGAAATAGTCGAATTCCGAGGCTAGTCCGATGTTACCCGTCGTCGGAATCTTGCCGTCGGCCGCAAAGGCAAGCACATCCTCAACCGTACCCGGCTTCGCGATGTCGAATCCGCTGACGTGCCTGTATCGCAGCACTCCCGTTTCATCAATGAAAAACCCGTTCGGTATGGCTCGATATCCGAACAATCCGGCGAGGACGTTCTGCTCATCGACCACCGTTACAAACTCGGCCCCTGCCCCATCGTGGTAGCACCGGGGCCGTTCAGGCCCTTGCAGGTCGACGGCAACCGACAGCAAGTCGGCCCCGTACGCTTTTAATTCTGCGTAGTGTTGCTGCCAGACCGGCAACTGCTCTCTGCAAGCTCACCACGATGCCCAGCAGAATAAGATCAGCCGGGTCCCAAGGTAGTCGCTGAGGCTCACCTCATCGCCGTCGAGCGACGTGAGCGCCACGTCCGTTATCTTTTCGCCTATTTCCGTGACCATGGGAATTCCTCCGACGTATCGTTCTACAAGCCCGCCCGGGGCGTTGCCTACGAGAAGTTGCAGCCGATGCCGTTGTAGCCTACCTGGACCTCGCCGTCTGCCATCACGGTCACCGGCGTGATGCGGTCACCGCCAGTTAGCCGCTCGACCTCGGGCCAGAGCTCGGGCTGCTTGCTCAGGTCGATCTCGTGGTACTCGATGCCCTTGGCGTCAAAGTCCTCAGTTAGCAGCGTGCAGTAGCCGCATTCGGGGTGAGAGTAGACCGTTGTCGTGCCGTTAGCTGGTTCTGTTTCCATTGCTTCTGTTGCCTGCGTTGAATGTCGATTCGCGACGAGTTCGTCATCGCAGATTGTACGCCCTCGCAGCCTACGTCGGGCGCGCGCACACGGCTGACGCCCGCTAGTTACGGCAGCCCGAATTTAACCGTCGACGGCCGGAGATTGAGGCGCCAATATACCGGGCGCCGTCGGACCGGCCAGGCTCGTATTCGAACCGGGGATACGGCCGAGCCTGAGCGAGTTAGTAACGACGCTGAGCGAGCTGATGGCCATTGCGGCGGCGGCCACGATTGGGTTGAGGAAACCGTGTTCGCCCAGGACCGGTTGCAGAAATCCTGGCACCGCGCCGCCGAGGAACACCGGGTAGAGGATCCCCGCGGCAATCGGGATCAGCAGCACGTTATAGATGAACGCCCAAAAAAGGTTTTGCCGGATCGTCCGCATAGTCGCCTTGCTGAGCGACACGGCATCGGCAACACCACGCGGATCGCTCGACGTGAGCACCACCTCGGCGGCATCCATGGCGACATCCGTCCCGCTCCCTATGGCG
>JAKZUY010000087.1:0-7891 GCA_047516345.1 Dehalococcoidia bacterium
CGGAACGCTGACGCTGAATATCGGCGCGCCATTCAGGATCGTTCAGGATGACGACACGCCAGCGCGCAGGCTTTTGATGTCAGCGACCAACGAAATAATGCGCAGGATCGCCGAGCTGATTCCGGAGGCCAACCGCGGCAAATTCGCCGAGAACGCCGGCGGGCCATACAGGTTTACGCGGGATTTATAGGGGAAGGTACCGCTGGAGCCGAGTGTAAACGTGTGTGATTCTTAGCGCAGCGAAGAATCTGACGTCTGCCAGGCAACAAGGCCCTCCCCTCTGACCCCAGACCCCTCGGCTTCGCTCGGGGTGACAGTGGGAGTGCTCGGGGTGACAGTGGAAGCAACGACCTCCCGTAGGGTGGGAGCGCCGTTGACGCGAGCGTTCAGGGTGACAGTGGGAGAGCTCAGGGTGACAGTGGAACTTAGTAGACACCTTGTTGCGCGGGACATATAGACCCGCTGGAACCGTAGGAGTGGGGGGTGGCTAGTGGTAGTTTGCCATCCGGCAGGCATGGCGTGGTAGGCCCGGGATCGGGGGGTAGGCAGAGGGCGTTCGCGTGTGACGAAGGAGCCCGAGGTGAGAGTTAAGTGATTAGGTTGACAGTGGGAGTGCTGGGGTTGGCCAGAAAACCCTTAGTAGACACCCTCTAAGGGTTTTCTGGCCACCCGGGTTCCCCGGTTGCGCGTAGGCTCGCTGGTGTAGTGTTTGGCCACCGGGCTGACTTGCCCGGAAGTGGTTGGTTTTGATGGCTGCTGTTGAATCTTTGGCGACCGATGCGCCCGGTCGACGAATGGGCGCGTTGTCGCAACCTGCTTACAGGCGATACTGGCTCGGATCGCTGGCGGCGGTCGGCGCGGTTCAACTGGTCACCGTTGGGCAGGGCTGGATGATCGTAAACCAGCTTGGAGGTTCGCCACTCGACCTCGGTTACCTCGGCGCGGGCACGGCCCTGCCCACGATCGCGGTCAATCTTTTTGGCGGTGTGCTGGCAGACAGGGTCAACAGGCGATTGCTTTTGATCGCTACGTCCATCCTGTCGGCGGGTTTGCTGGCTGTGCTCGCCGTGCTGACGGTTACAGGTGCCGTGCTTATATGGCACCTGATCGCCATCAGCGCGATGTTGGGGCTGGTCTCTGGATTCGACTGGCCTGCGCGCAATGCTTTCTTTCCTGCGCTGATCGGGCGGGCGTACATCATGAGCGCGGTTGCTCTCAATTCGGTGTTGTGGCAAGGGACGAGGGTGGTGGCGCCTGCCGTTGCGGGCCTGTTGATCCGGCTGTCTGGCGCGGGCGCGGTGTTCATCGGCGGCACGGCGGGGTTTGGCACGATGTTATTGGTCTTGTTGTCGCTCAAGTCGCCGATCCAGCCGCCAGCCTCTCGCCGCCGGGTGATGGGCGACGTGATAGAGGGCGTCGGGTTCATCGCCAAGGACCCGTTGTTCGCGGTGCTCATTCCTCTCACCTACGCTAACCACTTCTTCGGCTCGCAGTACGTTCAGTTAATGCCGCTCTTCGCGAAGCGGTTTGAGGTGGGTTCCGAGGGGCTGGGTGTGATGTTCACAATGGTCGGAGTTGGCGCCGTCTTTGGCACATTCGTCGTGGGCAAGTTGCAGAGCGGCCGCCACATTGGAATAGTCATGTTGGCGGGCGGTCTTCTGTTCGGTCTGTCCGGCCTCGGGTTCGCCCTTGCTCCGGGGTACTACCTGGCGCTCGTGTCCCTGTTCGTAGTCGGGATGTTCAGTTCGTTTTTCCTGATAACTTCGATGTCGGCCCTGCAGTTGCGGGTCCCCGACCGTCTGCGAGGTCGCGTGATGGGCATGCACGGCATCACGTTCAGCCTCATTCCACTGGGAGGCCTGCTCGGTGGGGCGGTTGCCGAGGCGTACGACGAACGCGTGGCCGTCGGGCTCGGCGCGTTGATTCTCATGGCGATCGTGTTGATCGTGTTTGTATTTGCCGGGCATGTCCGAAACCTCGATGGCAGGAGATTGGCAGCCGCCAGGGCCGAAATGGTCTGACCCAATGCGGGAGGCGGCACTTTGTCCGCGATGGCCGTCGAGTCGCCAGCCGCGTATTCTTCCCACATGGACCTTGACCGGAACAACGTCATCGCAAGCCATACTGTGCGGCTCAAACTCGAGGAGCGGGAGGGGCGACTGTCGCCGTATGCCGTGCGCTCCGCCGCGTGCCGGGGCCGTCTCCGCCCGGAACCCGGCTCACCCCTTCGAACGGAGTTTCAACGCGACCGCGACAGAATCTTGCACACGAACTCGTTCCGGAGGCTTAAGCACAAGAGCCAGGTCTTTGTTGCGCCGATTGGCGACCACTACGTAACCCGCCTGACGCACACTCTGGAGGTCTCACAGATCGGTCGCACGATCGCCCGGGCGCTCAACCTGAACGAAGACCTTGTCGAGGCGACGGCGCTCGGCCACGACCTTGGCCACACGCCTTTCGGCCACATCGGAGAGACGGTCCTGGACCGTCTTCTTCCTGGAGGGTTTCACCATTCCAGCCACTCTGTCCGTATCGTGGAGCGGTTTGAAAAGAATGGCCGCGGGCTGAATCTGACCCAAGAGGTTGTCGAGGGAATCCGGCGGCATTCCAAGCCGCAAGGGCAGTTCATGGACCGCGAGTCGGTGGCCGCCCTTTCGCTCGAAGCCCAGATCGTTCGCCTTGCCGACGCGCTCGCCTATCTTACCCACGACATCGGCGACGCCATCCGCGCGGGGTTCCTTTCACAGGATGACCTGCCGGCGGATGCGATATGTGCCCTCGGCGACAGGAACTCGCAGCGTGTCAACACCCTGGTCAATGACGTGGTGGCCACATCGTGGGACGCCACTGGCGAGACGGAATCGACCGACCGGCCGTGGATCCGGATGTCGGAAGAGCTGACGGAGGTCGTGACCCACTTGCGGGATTTTATGTTCGAGACCTTCTACCTTCCGATCAGCGCCGGCAGGGAAGGGCGGGCGGCGGCGGCCATAGTCGAGCTTCTCTTTGTGGATCTTGTGGAGAACATCGATCAGGCGCCCTGCTGGATACGAAACCTGTCGGACTCCGACGAACAGGCGGCGGCAGACTACCTCTGCGGCATGACCGACAACTTTGCGATCACGCAAGCGGAGCGGCTCAGGCCCGGCATAAGCGAGGGAGTTTTTGACGGCAGGGTGTGACCCGAGTCTTCGGCGTATTTGTCGATCTTCGGCACACTCCGCCCGGGCCCCGACATCCGGTGGTATATAGAAATCTTTGGGTAACCTCGATAGATGTCGTTCTGAGCGCCGCGAAGAATCTACGGCAGCCAGATGGCATGCCCCGCCCCTCTTACCCAGACCCCTCGGCTTCGCTCGGGGTGACATGGGGTCTCTCGGGGTGACATGAGCGGTACTCAGGGTGACATGGGGTCTCTCGGGGTGACATGGTGTCTCTCGGGGTGACACGGTGGCTCTCAAGGTGACATGGTGGCTCTCAAGGTGACATGGGGACTCTCCAGGGTGACATGGTGTCTCTCGGGGTGACATGGTGTGAGGAACCACTGGTTGGGAAGCTAGTTACGCAAAGGTCTCTATATAAAGGTAGGATGGCGAGACGCGTTGGCCGCCAGGCCGAACCGGCGTGCATCGATTCCCATGACGCTACTAGACGAAGTTAAACAACGAGCCGACATCGTTCAGATTGTCTCGGATTACGTCGACCTCGATACGTCATCCCGCGTCCCAAAGGCGCGCTGCCCGTTTCACGCGGAGCGCACGCCTTCATTCGTCGTTTATCCGGAGTCGGGCACGTGGCACTGCTTTGGGGGTTGCTCGACCGGCGGGGACGCCATTTCGTTCCTGATGAAGCAGGAGAACTTTTCGTTCGGCGACGCGCTTCGCAGGCTTGCGGAGCGGTACGGCATAGATGTCAGGGAGCACGACACTACCCCCGACAGGGGCCGATCGAAGCGCAACGATTCCATGATCGAGGCGAACAACGTTGCGGCGCGCTACTTCAGAACGCTTCTCGCAGGACAGCAAGGCGTGGACGCGCGACAGTACCTGGAGTCCCGCGGCATATCTGCGGACGCGTCCCAAAGGCGGGGCCTCGGCATGGCCCCGGCCGGCATGGAAACCCTTGGCGGTCACCTTAAGGCGCGTGGGGTTTCGTCAGCCGCCGCGGTCGGAGCGGGGCTGCTCACCCGCCGCCGCGAGGGCGAGTGGGGTGACATGTTCCGCGGCCGGATCACGTTCGAGATTCACGACACGCAGGGGCGGATCGTCGGGTTCGGCGCGCGTAGTCTTGACGGATCGGAGCCCAAATACCTGAACACGCAGGCCACCGAACTGTTCGATAAGTCAAAGATTCTCTATGGCCTCGATTGGGCGGCGGACGCAATCAGAAAGTCTGGTCGGGCGGTTGTGGTCGAGGGCTACATGGACGTCATTACCGCGCACGAGAACGGCTTCAGGAATGTGGTCGCTTGCATGGGTACGGCGGTCACCTCGTTTCAGTTGCAGGAGTTGAGCAAGCTTCTGTCCAACCCGCCGCGCGGCGTGACGAGTAGCATCACTTTGTGTCTCGATAGCGACGCCGCGGGCGAAGAAGCGACCTTGCGCGGCCTGGAAGAAGCATGGCGGTCCGACGCGGGGCGCGGCCCCGGAAGCGCCAGGAACTCAGTGGCGGTGAACGTGGCGCGGTCGGTTGGCGGTAAGGACCCCGACGAGGCGATTCGTACAGACCCCGAAGGGTGGCGCACGTCGATAGCGAACGGTCAGCCGTTGCTGGACTATCTCATCACCGCGTATTCGGACCGCCGCGACCTGTTTTCAGGTGAAGGCAAGGCGGGGCTGGTCGGCGACGTGAGGCCCCTGATACTGGCCATAGAAAACTCGTTCGAGCAGGACCGCTATCTGACCAAACTGGGCGAACTGCTCTCTGTGCCGCCGGAACGGCTGCGGTCCATGATGCAGGGCCCGCGGCCGATTTCGCGGGGTACAAGGATGGGCACGGGCAGGCGTGCGGCGCCTGCCAGGCGAAGTACGGAGGAGCGGCTCGACCCGGCGCAGGTGAGCAACGCGCTCGACGCGGCCAACGAGAACGGATTGGAGGAACATCTACTCACGTTGGTGCTCAACTATGACAACCTGCGCGACTATGCGACCGGCGTGCCGGAGGACCATTTCCGCGATTCCGGTAATCGGGCCATCTTTACGATGTGGCGAACCGCGCTTACACTCGATGAGGTTCATTCGTCAATGGACGATCATCTTGCGGGCCGAGTTGATCAACTGAAATCAAAGCCACTTCCGCCAGGTGATCATCTGCTCAAAGTTCAGGATGTCTCCCAAACCGTGCGCCGCCTCCACGAACGTCATCTGCGACACATGAAACGTTTGCAGACGGAGGCATTCGCCCGGATGACGCCCGATGCTCCTGCGGAAGAGTTGCTGCAGTTGCGCCGTACCGCCGCCGAGGCGGACTCAAGACTGAAGCAAGTCTTTACAGGCCGACCCTAGAGCTTATGCCGCGCCGCCCCCGAACTACCGAAGAAGACGAACCTGTCGTAGTCGATCTTGCCGACACGGCAGAGTTGTTGCGCCTGGGCATAACACAGACCGAAACGGGATTCGACGACGACTCCTCCAACGGCTCTGGTCCTTCAGTTCTGCTGTCGGCCTCTGCGCCGTCAAGCGCGTCCGAACTCGAGGGATGGGATCAGGGCTCCGCCGCCGCTTCCGCCGAACGCAGAGCGACGATGATCTGGGACCCTGCGGTCGAAGACTCCGAGATCACCGACGATCCGGTGCGCATGTACCTACGCGAGATTGGCCGGGTGACCCTTCTAACCGCACAGGACGAGCGGGTTCTGGCGCGGGCGATGGAGCTTCAACGACGCCTCGATCTGATGCAGGAGGCCCTGGAAGAAGAGGAAGGCGCGAAGCCGACGGCTTGCCGGACGACCAACTACGTGCTTTTAACGCTTGTGCCGCAGCGTCGGGTTGCTGAAGCGGTTGGCAAGTTCCTCGGGCTGCGGCCCGACATGCAGTTGTCCACATTATTGGTCAATCCGGAACTTCGGACGCTGATTGACAGACCACACAACGAAGCCCTGCTGAATTACCTGTCGGACACCTTCGACTGCGAGGTCGCGGATGCTCAGCAGATGGTTGTGGAGTTGTCGATCGTCTCGGCGCTCGTGCCGCGCGAGCTTGTGGATGCCCTGGCCTCGGACCCGAAGCTGTCGAAACTTGAGAACGTTATTTTCAAGAGAGGCATGGCGCGCCGTCTGTCGGTGTATGAATTCCTGTTCGGATCGCACTACGCCCGAATTCGCGGCGACGGCGTGAGGTCGGAACGCCACCTCGCTGAGGCGAATCTGAGGCTTGTCGTCTCGGTGGCCAAGAAGTACATCGGCCGCGGAATGTCGCTGCTCGACCTCATTCAGGAAGGCAACATCGGTCTGATCCGTGCGGTGGAGAAGTTCGACTACCGTAAGGGCTACAAGTTCAGCACGTACGCGACCTGGTGGATTCGGCAGGCGATCACGCGCTCAATAGCGGATCAGGCCCGGACCATCCGAATTCCGGTCCATATGGTCGAGACCATCAACAAGCTGCTGCGTGTAAGCAGGCGCCTCGTTCAGGAGTACGGCCGGGAGCCGACGAGTGAAGAGATCGGCCGCGACCTCGACATGCCGTCGGACAAGGTTCGGGAGATACTGAAGATTTCTCAGGAGCCGGTTTCACTCGAAACACCGATCGGTGAGGAGCAGGATAGCCATCTCGGCGATTTCATCGAAGACAAGAACGCGCTTGCCCCGGCCGATGCCGCCTCTCACCATCTTTTGAGGGAGCAGGTGGGCGATGTCCTGGCCACGCTGAGCCTGCGCGAGCGCCGTGTGCTGAAGCTCCGGTACGGCCTGGAGGACGGCAGAAGCCGCACGCTGGAAGAGGTGGGGCAGGAGTTCGGGGTGACGAGAGAGCGCATCCGGCAGATCGAGGCCAAGGCGCTCAGGAAGCTCCGGCACCCGACTCGCAGCAAGGTCTTGAGAGACTTCCTCGAATAACGGCCCGGCGCCCCGCCGTCACCCCAGACCCAACCTTTCCCGTCCGCGTCTCGCGGATAATCACATGTAGATGCGCCATCTGTGGTCGCCTGCCGTGTGCGGTGAGTCAGCGAAAAGGGCAGCCAAAGGGTGGCGCGAAACACTGGCGCAGGAGATCAAGATGCCGGAAGCGCCGGACCTGCAGGTAATATTGGAGTACTTGCAACCTCGTATTGTCGGACGGCGAATCGTCAGCGCCACCGAGCGGAAACCGTTGGTCATACGCAATCTGGCCGACAGTGAATTCACAGAGGACGTCACTGGAAGAGAAGTCGCCGGTGTAGGCCGCAAAGGCAAGTTGTTGCTGATCGACCTCGATCGCGACCGGTCGTTAATCGTCAGCCCTATGCTTACCGGCGGGCTTCAGCATTGTGCCCCGCGGACACGGATACTGGCTTCGACCATCCTCGTCCTCGAACTGGACGACGGGATGCAGTTACGTTACTTCGACCAAAAACGGATGGGCCAGATCTACTACGCGCCGGCGGAGAAACTGGCCGGAATCGTGCGGCTCGAAGCTCAGGGACCGGACGTGCTGGATGTCCGACTGGGTTTTGATGAGTTCAAGGAACGCCTGAAGCCATTTCGCGGTGAGATAAAGGGCATTCTGACTCGCGGGAAGTTCGTTTCGGGAATCGGCAACGCGTACGCCGACGAGATCTTGTTCGAGGCCAAGGTCTATCCGTTCACCAAGCGGGGCCGGTTGGACGAGGCGCAACTAGCACGCCTGCGTGATGCGGTGTACGAGACGCCTGCGCGGGCGGTAAGCGTATTGAGGCGCCGGGTGGGCGCTGACAT
>JAKZUY010000088.1:0-2546 GCA_047516345.1 Dehalococcoidia bacterium
CCTGCAGACTGTCGGCCGTCTGCCCCGAGAAGGTCGGCGCCTCCGGGATACCAGGCGGTTCCCGTTCGTCCGTTACTCTGACCGTGATCGCCTGCTCCGCCGTCAGCTCCCGGCCCCCAGCGCCACCCGTCACGCGCACCACCACGATGTACACGTTGTCCCCGGCCTCGAAGTTCCGCGGCTCCCGGAAGCTGAGCACGCCGCTATGCGCGACGATGGAGAACCAGTCCCCGTCGGCGCCCCCGATCACCCAGCCCGTCACCGCGTCTCCCGGGTCCGCATCGACCGCCATCAGCTGCGTCACCCCTGTCTGATTCTCATCGACTTCAAACGGCCCCGGAGTCGTGATCACCGGCGCCGTGTTGTTCGTTACCGGGAACGCCTCGCTCGCCTGCCGGTTGCCGTTGTTCGCTCCGTCCACCGCCGCATCGGCCGGAACCCGCACCGTCACGTCGCCTTCGAGGTTGGCACTGGGCTCGATGTCGAGCGTGTAGCTCGCACCCGAGCCCGCCAAGTTCGAGCCCGTTCCGTTGCTGACCGCAATCTCTCCTGCCGTGAGCCCCTCGACCGCCTCCGAGAAGGCGATCGTCACCGTGAAGGAATCGTTGATCGGATGCGTCGCGTCGCTTGAGATCGACAACACCCTCGGCGCCGTCGTGTCCGCCTTGGTAACCGCAAAATAGTCCAACATTGCCTCAGCCTTTGTCGCGCTGGCGCTTCTCTGGCCGGTAGCAACCAGTCGTATCGTATGGGACCCGGAACTGAGATCCTGATTCTCATAGATGATCTGCCTATAGGCGGTTGTGGGCGAATAGGTATCGAAATCATCCACCACCACTTCACCATCAAGTTCCACGTCGACAAGTCCGCCGGCGGAACCCTGCCTTATGCCAACCTCCACACCGATTCCAGAAAAAGCCAACTCGGCATACCAGTCCCCCTCATCCGACACGCTCGTCGATCCATGGAAGTCCATGGCGTCGTCTTGCTCCGTCCAGGTGCCATTGAAGGAAATGTCGCTCGACGTATTGTCTACAAACCTCGGCGAAGCATCCCGTACCGCTCCCAGTTGCCGGAGCTGTGCATTGCTTAGGTTCCCCGGAACCTTTACAACACCTTCAGCCGTTTCCCCGGGCGTCTTGTAAATGAACAGCTTAACGTGTTCACACCTTCGTTCCTATTGTTTCCGTGGGCGTAATCGATCAATTCCTGTGTATCCCATCGGACATTGTCCGAACCCCAACTGCTCGTGCCAACCCACAACATATGGTGCCACTGCAGGCCATTCCACCATCTGGAAGATGCAACGTCGCTGGCGCCTCCAAAAGGGTGCCCCGCCCTGTAGTCGCTTTCGGGGCTATGGGCGTCGACGTTGACGCTGCCGCGATTAAAAGCCACGATTCCATCATCTGGATTTCCAGAAAGGAGGTGAGTCCTGTAGATCGCCAATTCCGGATTAGACGTACCCCAGGCGGTATCGGAAACAGCATAATCAGGCCGGCAATGATCGACCCACCAGCCCGATACTTTTGTTCCATAGCGATCCGACCGGACTTGCAGCGCATCCGCCCAACTACTGACAAAAGCAAGGCTATACCTGTCCTGGTGCACATTCCATCCCAATGCGGCTTTCCCGGCGCGATCCTCCTCGGTTTTCGCTTTGTCGCAGGCGGCGTACAGCACCATGCGTATGCCCCGTTTCTGCAATACGTCGTGGATTTCGAGTGGTAGGTCACGGTCGGACGTAAAATCGCCGACCATGTTTTCCAGCAGTGGATTCGGTGAATTGAACCAGGTCCGGCCCAAGGGCCAGATGACCCAGCTTGCGCCGGTTTGCTCGACAGCTTCGGCGAACGCATCGACATCGAACGCATCGACCCACTGATTGAACGTCGTAATCGTTATGGTGTCTCTGGTCCTCGCGTTCAGATATTTGATGTGCAGTCCGTATTTTCCGTCCCGCATCCAATCGGTATCCGGATTGTTGTAATCGGCAAGAACCAAACCGCTGCTAAAACTCAGCAGGGGCAAACACTCCAGGACGGACACACTCCAGTTCTGTCGTCTGTAAAACAAATCGTCCTGCTCCTGTTTCGGTTCCGCCCTGTTTGTCCGTAGGTCGCTTGTGGTCTGCCCCCGAACAGTCGGACGCCCGGCGTCGAGCGGGCGCCTCGAACACAGTGAGCTGTCGCACCGCCGCCCCGTCCACCGTGAGGCCGAATCGGTCGACCGTTTCTGAGACGTCGTCAGACGTCACATCCTCGTTGAAGAGGAGGAATAGCGTTCGTCCGGTCGCATTCACCTCGGCGCTCACCAGCGTCGGGGGCGTCGTGTCCTGCCCCACGGCCGGCGCGGCGATTCCCACCACGGCAACCGCGAAAGCGGCAACGACCGCGGCCCGGATCTACGCACCCTTCTCCACGGTTTCCACGCGGAAACAAAGCTAGGCCGCTTGCGGCGCCGCTGTCACCTACGAGATTGCGGGGTTTTACAAAAAAAGTCGGCGCGGCGGCCCACCGGCGCGACCCGGCCGGGACCGGTCGCGG
>JAKZUY010000089.1:0-4777 GCA_047516345.1 Dehalococcoidia bacterium
CCGCAGCGCTGGAGAAAGCCGTCGAGGCCCTTCTTGAGTTCGATCGGGGGGAACGTACGAGGCCCGACCTGCGAAAGCATATGACCCCCGCGGAGAAGGACGAGTACGAAACTCTACTCCGTCGCATGGGGGAAGCCGTCATCAGCTTCCCTACATTGGAGCCCTCGCACAACGTGGAGTACGACGCCTTCTTCGACACCCCTTCAGCGACTGTGCTGGCCACGTCGAGCCGGAGTTGATTCAGGCGGTACACGTCCGCGAACGCGGCGACGTCCGACAGCTCAAGGAGAAGGTGGGCCCCGCCATTCCCCGAGTGTTCGGCGACGGGGTGAACTTCGAACCGAAAGAACGCTACGGGCCCCGCTATCGGAAAGAGTTCGCACTCTGGCTGACAAGTCCCCATCATCCCCTGACGGCTCGCGTGATGGTCAACCGCCTCTGGCAGTGGCACTTTGGTGCGGGAATCGTCGGCACATCGAACGACTTCGGCCGCCAGGGACAGCCTCCCACTCATCCCGAATTGCTTGACTGGCTGGCAACTGAGTTTGTGAGGGGCGGCTGGAGTCTGAAATCGATGCACCGTCTGATCATGCTTTCGTCGACCTACCAGAGGTCCAGCGAGTTCCAGCACGAGGGGAACACGCGGAAGGACCCGAAGAACTCTTACCTCTGGCGGATGAACCGCAGGCGCCTGGAAGCCGAGGCCGTATGGGATAACATTCACTCGGTCGCGGGCACGCTGAACACGAAGATGTGGGGCCGTCCTGTGCTACCGGCGATATCGCAAAGCGAAATGTCGCCCCTGAGGAGGAAGTGGTCTTGGACAGTGAACGCCGACCCGAAAGAACACACGCGCCGAGCGATCTATATTCTCAGGCGGCGCAACTGCGACTTCCCGATGTTTGAGAAGTTCGATACACCGAATGCCGCCGTTGCTTGCGAGCGCCGGGACGTGACGACAGTAGCACCGCAGTCGCTGTGGCTCTTGAACAACGAGATGTCGTTCCAGCAGGCTCTTCATTTCGCCAGCCGGCTTGTCGAAGACCACGGGGACGACGCGGAAGCTTGGGTAGAGACCGCTTAGCGGATCGCTTTAGGCCGGGAGCCAACCAGCGAGGAAAAGCAGGACGATCTCGACATGCTGGAAGCGGCTTCCGCGCAGGGCACTTGGAAAGAGCCTCCCGGCGAGCTGCCCGAAGCCTTGCGGACGATCGATGCGCCGCGGGCGGCAGCGCTCACCGAACTCTGCCTGGCTGTTTTCAACTTGAACGAGTTCCTGTTTGTGGACTGATGAAGGGAGCGAACCCCATGCGCAGACCAGCTTGCCGCGGAAGCGTGGAGGTCAATTCTCGGCGGGAATTTTTGAAGAAATCGTCGTTCGGATTCGGCTCGCTGGCCTGGGGTCAACCAGGAGGGCCGGCTAGCAGCGCGCGGTCCCTCCAGGAGGCAACACAGGCCGGACAACAATCCTATTTAGACAGCGCACGATGCGGTCAGCGCCTTCACCGACAGTGATTGGGACAAGTTTCAGGACCTGTTCACCTCAGACTGTCTTTATCCTGTGTGAGCATCCCTAGCCATGTCGTGCAGAGGTCAACAGGTTAGCCTGCTATGGAAAAGGCGGTTTACGACGAAGTAGGAACGTCGCGGCGCCTACAGGGACTCGACGCCGTCATTCCGGCGCTGAAGGGCTGGAAAGAGGCTATGCCGGACGCTAATGGTACGGTGACCAACGCAGTTTCCGGGGGTCATGCCGTGACTCTTGAAGTGACCGGGAAAGGGACGCCTAGGGGGCCGCTGCAGGGTCCGAGCGGTACGGTCCCCGCCACGGGAAACCAGCAGACAACGCGTGCGGGTTGGGTACCGGACTTTGAAGGCGGCAAGGTCAAGGCGAGCCGGCATTGCTTCGACATGCCGGGGTTGATGCGACAGTTGGGAGTTCTGACGGGCTAATCGGACAAAAAGGGCCGTAGTCCGTCCGAGACGCTACGCGTTCCTTTCCGCCATAATATTTCGGCATTGATGAAATGGGAGGAACTCGCTTGTCGGTCTACATGAGAATCAAGCGGCAGGTCGATCGGTGCCTGGATGAGTTCGCTCGAGGGGAACTCACAGCGGATGGCCTGCATGCAATTCTCGATGCGGTCGAAGACGTTTCGGCGCGACAGGACCTGCTGTTTCTGCGTACGAGTGCAAGTACCGTCAACTCGGAAGTCGTTGGCATGCTTTTACTCGAGGACGGCGAGCTCGAAGAGGGGCCGCCGGATCCGGAGGATTGGCCCTATCAAACGGTTATCGATGCCATTCAGGACGGGTGGCGAGTCATTAAGTTCCCCGAACTAGCCCTGTGGGTGGACGAAACTCGCACGTACGAGGTGGGTGGCGAGTTCGTGCTTGAAAGGTGGAATCTGAAATGAAACGAGTAGGCGACATTCGACCAAGCTTGACGGATTCCCAGGTGCTCGACTTCTGCAAGAAGGGGTACCTGATCTTACCTGCCGTCGTTCCCGAAGAAATCAACCGGCGCGTGGTCGATTACGCCAATGAGGCGGCTGGGCGGCGGCCTGAACTGCGGGCGCCTCGTCGTTCCGGGGAAATCGAGTTCCACTTGCCCCTCCTGGAGGAGGAGTGGTTCGTGGACAACGTCGTCCTGAACGATCAGGCGGCCGGCGCCGTTCGATCGTTTTCTTGATTGGGCAGGGACTTCACCATACCGATTATTGTCAGCGACCATCGAGCGGAGACCCCCATGCCCAAGCCGGGGGGATGGCACCGCGACGGCAACTACGTCTTGGACAAGAAGCTGACCTACTTGGAGGCGTTGTATCATCCCGAGGACGTACCCGCGGGAAAGGGCCCCACGGCCGTCCTGCCGGGATCCCATCATCTGGCGTCGGCGCCGGTTGGCCATTACGGCGGCCTGAAAGGCTCCGTGCTCTTTGCACCTCCCGAGGCTCCCGCGGGTTCGGTTTTGATCATGTCGTACAACCTGTGGCACCGCCGCACCGCGTCCACAGTGAAGGGTCGCCGACATCTATTCCGTCACAACTATTGGCGAACCGCTCCGCCGGCGCGTGATTGGATTATCGAACCGGATTTCGATCTCCGGTCGGTGGACTACGAGTTCTTCGATCGCCCCACGACTCGACCGCCGACCCGTGATTGTAATGACGCCGCGGAGATGCTCTTTTGGCTGTGTGGAAAACACGATGAGTTCGCCGTGATGGGGGGCCAGTGCTGGCCCAGCCCACACAAAGGACTCGACGGGGCCGTCCAAGGGTTCCCGGGCGATTGCACTGACGAGAGAGTTTGGGCGCGAGCCAAGTAGGGCCATGCTGAAACTTTCCGCGAACATCGAGTTCATGTTCGCCGATCGGGATTTTGTAGACCGCATCGATGCCGTGGCCGAAATCGGACTGACCTCCTATGAGTTTGGCCAGTGGTTAACCCGAGACATGCCGGCGATCGTCGAGCGCGCCCGGAAATGCGGCCTGGTCCAGTCAAACCTTAGCGTCGATCCACGCGTCAGACTGACTGACGAAGAAAACACCGATGTCTTTATCGAGGGCGTACGGCAGTCCGCCAACATGGCCCGGCAGCTGGGATGCGAACGATTGGGAATCGTGGTGGACGAGGTCAATGCGGCGCCGGGCCTGCCCTGGTACGAATACCAACGCGAGTCGCAGCAACGCGAGGTTCGCCGGCGTCAACGTCGTCACATCGTCAATACGTTGAAAAAGGCGGCGCCGGTGGCCGCGGGGGAGGGCATGCTGCTGCTGGTCGAGTGTCTGAATACCCTGGTCGACCACGCGGATCACTACCTTGCTTCCTGGGAGGAGGGGGTCTCCATTATCAAGGAAGTGGATCATCCCGCCGTCCGCTTGACGTTTGACGTTTACCACCACCAGGTCAACGAGGGCAACATAATCAGCAGCTTGACCAGGCATATGGATTGCGTCGGTCACATCCATCTCGCCGATGTGCCGGGACGTCACGAGCCTGGTACGGGCGAAATCAACTTCTGCAATGTCCTGAGCGCCGCAAGACGGGCCGGCTATGCGGGATATCTGGGCATAGAATGCATCCCCTCCACGAGTGATGTGAAAGCGGCAATGGCCCCGATACGGAAGATCGTCGAGGAAGTGAATGCGGAAGGAAGGTAGAGAACCTTGGTCATCGACGCGCACCAGCATTTTTGGAAAGTCGGACACTCGTTTGGGCCAAGATTCGAGGGCGGCTCGGTCCTAAATCGGGATTTCCTCCCCGCACACATCAAACCGGTCCGGGACAGCTGTGGCGTTCAAAGAACGGTCGCGGTCCAAGCGGCCGGGTCCGTCGACGAGACGCGATGGTTGCTCCAGTTGGCTAAGAAGAGCGCCTACATTGCGGGGGTCGTCGGTTGGGTGGATTTGACCAGCCCGGACGTCGGGCGGACTCTCGACGCACTCATGACCGATTCCAGACTGCGGGGAGTGAGTCATGCGGTTGAAGCCGAGGCCGATCCGGATTGGCTCGTTCGCGAGGATGTGGTCCGTGGTTTGCGCGATGTATCCCGACGAGGTCTAACCTACGACCTGCTGGTCCGGCCACGCCACTTGAAACATGTAGTCGCGTTGGCCGACCGCGTGCCCGACTTGCGCATGGTCGTGGACCACCTCGCCAAACCGTCGCACGAGTCCGCGACGATTGAACAATGGTCCGCAGATCTGGCGGCCGTTGCACGCGTTCCGTCCGTCTATTGCAAGCTGTCTGGAATAATTGCCGAGGCGCCGGCCGG
>JAKZUY010000090.1:0-3340 GCA_047516345.1 Dehalococcoidia bacterium
CATGTCGTCGAATCGGCGGGTCTTGCCGTCACGGTAGAGGATGACAGGGGCTTCGTCCAACAGCTTCCCTGTACACCTCGTCGACACCAAGATGCCTCGCGTGCCGGTGATCTCCATCCAGTCATCCTCGGAGTAGTAGTCAGTGGCGATCCTGAGGTCGGGCGCCAGCACGTTCTCCCACGCGCCGAACTTGCCGTCCACGCTCTCCCACGTGATGAAATAGCAGGCCTCGATGTCCGGCGACTCTCCGCCCGCCCCCGTCATTGCGTGTATACGGGCAACCTGTCCGAAGTAGTATTCGATGAGTGAGGCTACGTGATATCCGTGGTCAAGGATCTGGGGCAGACCGCCGCCAATCTCTTCGTCGAACCGCCAGGCACGGGCCTCCGCCGGGACGTCGTATCCGCCGACACCTTCTCCGCGAATCACCTTGTAGCGCATTGACACGAGGTCGCCGATCTCACCCGCGTCGATCATTTCCTTGATGCGTATGTAAGGCTGGTATGAACGAAAGTTCTCGAATACCCGAAATGTGACCCGGGATTCAGCCACCGCCGAAACGATTTGGTCGGCCTCTTCAAGGGTTCTGGTCATGGGCTTCTGAAGGGATACGTGCTTGCCCGCAGCCAGCGCTTCAAGCGTGACGGGCAGGTGCAGATCGTGCGGCAACAGTATCTCGACCGCGTCGAGGTCCGGATCGCTGAGCAGCTCGCGATAGTCCGTGCACCACTCCGCCGCTCCGTACTCTTCGGCACGCGCCTGGGCAACGTCCGGCCTGAGGTCGGCGATCGACTTTAACGTGGCGTGTGGGTTTTGCTTGTAGCCCAGCGCGTGCATTCTGGATATGCCACCCGCGCCGATGAATCCCACGTTCAATTTTTCGTTCATGTTCTGATAGTCCTTGTCGTACGAGCCAGTCACCCGGCCCCGTCCCTTCCACTGTGGAAACACAAGGAATTGTTGCACCCTCTAAGGGTTGCGGGAAGGTCAAAGTTATCGCAAGACGTAGGTGCGGCGTCGGTGCGTCGCGGCGAATGTCTGTGACCTGCGAAACGTGGCAACCGTATACTCAAATCATGGGAGCGCTCCCCCGAAACGATGGCAGTCACCCGGCTACACCCATCCGGTGGCTCAGCACTGGATTTCAGAAGATCGCGGCCGGCTCGATAGGGGCGGCAAAGGTTGGCCCAAGGTGAGCATCACCGGAATCAGTCTGCCACTCCTCCACGGCGCCGCGGGACAGTGGGATGAGGTCGCCATCTACGGCGGTTTCGGCCTCATCATCCTGGCCATGATCGCCCTGTCGTGGCGCGCCAGCCGACGGAGGAAGCGGCGAGACAGAGGCAGCCCAAGAGAAGATGGGTCGGCGAGTGCCGTCGGGCGGCTGGATCCCTAACCTGCGGCGCCCGACGATCTGAGTTCCCTAATTTCCGCCTCGGAGTAACCGGCCTCGGCCAACACTTCGTCTGTGTGTTGGCCGATAGTTGGGGCCGGGCTGTCTAACCGGCCTGGGGTGGCGTACAGCTTTGCCGCCAAGCCGATGTGGCGCACTGCACCGGCAGTCGGGTGCTCTATCTCGACGTCCATGTTCCGGGCCTGGACCTGTTCGTTATTCCACACTTGCTCCATGTCGAGTACGGGTCCGGCGGGTAAGCCGGCGCGATCGAACTTCTCCAGCCAGTGGGCAGTGTCGTGTTCAGCCAGCGTTCCTTCTAGCTCGGCCTCCAGATCGAGAAGATTCGCCATGCGGCCTGCGTTATCGGTGAATCGGGCGTCCTCAAGCAGGTCGCCGCGACCCATGGCGCGTGCCAGCCGCTCCCAATTCGTGTCGTTGGGCGCGCCCACGTTGATGTAGCCGTCCCGCGTCTTCAAGCTTTGGTACGGGGCCGACAACCGGTGCGCAGAACCTAGCGGGCGTGAGACGCGGCCGGTGGTGAAGTAGATTCCCGACTCCCAGACCATGTATGCGAGCGCCGACTCGAGCAGCGACACCTCGAGGTATTGGCCTTGCCCAGTCTTCAGCCGATGGATGTAGGCGGCAAGGATGCCGTACACAGCGAACATTCCGGCGTTCAGGTCGGCCATAGGCACGCCGACCTTGACGGGCGGCGAATCGGGCATGCCCGTGATGCTCATCAGACCGCTCATGCCCTGCGCGATCAAGTCGTAGCCGGCGCGCTTTGAATATGGGCCGGTGCGGCCGAACCCAGAGATCGAGCAGTATATTAGCGCCGGGTTGGCCGTAGACATCTCCTCGTATCCGAGGCCGAGACGGTCCATAGTTCCGGCCCTGTAGTTTTCAATCATGACGTCTGCGTCGCTTGCGAGCCGCCTTGCCGCTTCGAGCCCGCCCTTCTGTTTGAAGTCCAGCACGACGCTGCGCTTGTTGCGGTTCATGGCGAGGAACGCTGCCGACTCGCCACCCACGAACGGCGGGCCCATGTAGCGAGTATCATCGCCCCCTGCCGGCTTCTCGATCTTGATGACGTCGGCGCCCATGTCGGCGAGGAGCATCGTGCAAAACGGCCCTGCCAGGACCTGGCTGCAATCCACGATCTTCA
Source organism: Dehalococcoidia bacterium (assembly GCA_047516345.1). Lineage (GTDB taxonomy): Bacteria > Chloroflexota > Dehalococcoidia > Lucifugimonadales > Lucifugimonadaceae. The sequence goes on from JAKZUY010000090.1 coordinate 2,562, forward strand.
TGCCTTCCAGGGCCAGCGGCATCGAGGGGGTGTGTAGAGGCAAAACCATGAATGTTTCTTGTGACTGTCGGCCGTTCTGCATTGGGCCGCGGGCGTTACGGAAATGTTAGAGGAATTATGCCCCGGAGCGGCACATATGTCTGTGTGTCAGGATAGTCTGCCAGGGCAAGGGCTGAAATCAACTTGAATATGGCCATGCGAGGCCATCACCACAGGAACCGAACCAACATGGACATGTTTGACCTTACAGGCAGAGTCGCGCTGGTAACCGGCGGCAACGGCGGCATTGGACTCGGAATCGCACAGGGCCTGGCCGACGGGGGCGCGGCGGTGTGCGTCGCAGCGCGGAACGAAGAGAAGAGCAGGGCAGCAGTTGAAAGCCTGACAAGGACAGGGCATCAGGCGATCGCTGTCAATTGCGACGTGAACGACCCGTCGTCGGTGGCGGATGCAATCGCAGCGACGGTCGACGAATTCGGCGGTTTAGACATTCTCGTTAACAACGCCGGGGCGAACCGGCGGGCGAATGAACCGCAGGAGTTGTCGCTGGAAGATTGGCGATTAGTCGTCGACACCAATCTGACGAGTCTTCACATCGTCAGTGCGGCGGCATTTCCGCACTTGAAGGCGTCGACCGTCGGAAAGGTGATCAATATCGGGTCCATGATGTCGGTGTTTGCAACCGGGTACGCGCCGGCATACGCCGCGAGCAAGGGCGGCGTGGTGCAGTACACGAAGAGCCTCGCCGTCGGGTGGGGCCGGTACAACATTCAGGTCAA
>JAKZUY010000091.1:0-7246 GCA_047516345.1 Dehalococcoidia bacterium
CGTGCGCGAGATCGCCCGGGCGATGGGGCTCACCGAAGGCGCCATCTACTGGCACCTGAAGCAGATCTACCACAGACTGCCGATCTCCCGGCAGGTGGACCTGGTGCGGTTGGTGCTGTCGATCGCCGAATTCAGATAGCCACCCCGCTGCCGGCGTCCTCGTTGGGCGCTCCGGTTGCGTGCCGCCTTCTTTTTTCTCAAAAAACTGCCGCATTTCTTCAAAACCTACCAATCCTGGTAGCGACTGAAAGCGTTGAAAGAACTAGTCTCAGGCGTGCTGAAACTTTGGCCGACGGCGACTGGGAAGCTGAATAGATCATGAAAAAGACAATCCGACCCGCGATCTTCAAGTGGCGACAAACCGAGCCCGAACTGATTCTTTGCGCCGTGCGCGGGTAGCTGCGGTACTTGCTCGCGTTCCGCGATGTCGAAGAGCTGCTCAGCGAGCGCGGCCTGAAGGCAGACCCCACGACAATCTGGCGCTGGGTCCAGCGCTACGGTCCGGCAGTGGAGGAGCGGCTGCACAACAAAGGCAGACGGCAAGGACCTAGTAAGCCTTCCGGCCGAGTTCAAGACCGAGTCCGGGAACATTGAGCCGGTCTCGTGTTCTTGGACCGCCACGAGCCGCTGGTTTGACGAGCGCGATCCCGGAGAGTGCACGGAGCACTGGCTGAGCCACACGCCCACGGTCGCGCAAGGCTCGCAGACCGTCACGGGTAGCGTTGAAGTCACCGCGCACGGACAGACGGTGGCTGGAGGTCATGGCCTGGGTCGGATCGGCGGGGAGCGGTTGGGCTTCGAGTTCGGCCGGGAAGGTGCCCGGCGCGGGTTCGCGGACGGCACGGCACCCGATCACGGAATGATGTTGTGCGCTCCGGTGGGCGGGTAGGCACCTGCACCACCTCGAACAATCGTAGTTGAACAGGGGGAGAATATTCCGCAATCCACTCCCCAGTAACACAGACCGGAGGTTGAAATGGAACGGCAGCCAACACGCATGCTTACGGCGATTGTTCCTTCCTTGCTGGCCTTCGCGCTAATCACGCCTTGGGCGCTCGGACAGGACCCGGACCGGGTCACTGGAATCCAGCGCCTCGCTGAGCAGGGTGATGCCGAGGTGCAGTTCATTCTCGGCGTCATGTACTCTCAGGGCAGGGGTGTGCCCGAAAATGATGCCGAAGCTGTGCGCGGGTTCCGGCCCGCCGCCGAACAGGGCTACGCACGCGCTCAACATAACCTCGGTCTCATGTACGCCAACGGAGAGGGCGTGCCGCAGGATGACGTGCTCGCCTATGCCTGGTTGAACCTTGCCGTCGCGCAAGGGAATCCGTTGGCCAGCGCGAACAAAGACCAACTCCAGACGCGCATGACCACCCACCAAGTTGTGCGGGCACAGGAATTGAGCGCGATCCTTTTCGACCGCATCTTCTAGTCAGCAGCCATCGCTCATCGGCTCCAATCGATATCGGGCTCGCCCGGGACGGAGCCGGAAAGGGCAGGCGCTGCGGGGGAGTCGTTCCGATGTTCAGTGACAGATTCAGTGCATCAACACGCTGTTCGGGGTGGCCACATCAGGCGGAGTCGGGTCGACCCGACCCGTCGTTCTCTTGCTGTTTTTCGAAAATTGCAACACATCCACATGAAATCAGGGGCGGTACAGAGAGGATAGCTACCATCCGGAAAGCTATTCGAGGACTTTTGGCGGTCATCGTGGCGGGCGTTCCATTGCTGTTGGGTTTATCCACCGCCACGTTTGCCCAAGGGAATGCCACATTGAGTGGAACCGTGACCGACATCACCGGAGCATTAATTCCCGGCGCAGAAGTCACGGCGACCCATAACGGCACCGGGATGGCCACGCGGAGTCTGACGAACCAGCTCGGCGAGTACGCGTTCATGCTGCAACCCGGGCTCTACACGCTCACAGCGGAGTTGGCCGGCTTTGAAACTGGAATCGATAGCAATGTCGCACTGAATGCGGGCCAACAGGTCCTACGGAACTTTACACTTGAGATTGGCGTGGTCGCCACGACTATCACGGTTGGGACGCGTGCGGCGCCACGGTCGGCGACCGAGTCGACGGTACCGGTTGATGCCATCTCGCCCCAAGAAATCATTAGTCAAGGCAACACCGACCTGAGCGATCAGTTACGGACAGTCATTCCCTCCTACAACGTCTCCGTGCACCCGATCGCCGATGCGGCGACGATTGTCCGGCCAGCGAGCCTGAGAAACCTGTCACCGGAGCACACGCTGGTCCTGGTGAACGGCAAGCGGCGCCACCGTTCGTCAGTCATCGCCTGGCAGTTCGGACCGACGGTCGGCAATCACGGCCCGGACATATCGACCATCCCATCAATCGCGCTACGGCAGGTCGAGGTACTGCGTGATGGCGCGTCGGCCCAGTACGGCTCGGATGCCATCGCCGGTGTGATGAACTTTCAGCTCAAGGACGCCAACTCGGGCGGCCGCTTCGAGATCAACAGCGGCAGCTACGGCAAGGAAGGGGGCGGCAGCTACACCTTCGCCGGCAATGTTGGGTTGCCGATCGGCCCGGCCGGATTCGCCAACTTGAGCCTTGAGTACGGCAACACGAATCGGACTGACGTCAGCATTCAGCGTGCCGACGCTGCGGGACTCATCGCCGCCGGCAACCTCTCCGTCGCTAGCCCGGCACAGCCATGGGGTGCGCCCGATGTCGACGACAACTTCAAGTTTTTCGGTAACTTCGGCCACCTGGTCGCGAACGGCCTGCAGTTCTACGGCCACACCAACTACGCCGGGCGGAAGGTGAGGGGAAACTTCTTCTATCGGAACCCCACCGATAATGCGCTCTTTGGCGACGGCGAGCGACTGCTGGTCGGCGACCGGATCCAGGCGGGAGGGCAGGGTTCCGCAGACTGCCCCGCGGTTCCGATCGTCGACAGTGTGCCGGATCCATCGGCCCTCGACCGGCTGAACCAGAACCAGAACTGCTTTGCCTTTGCACAGCGGTTTCCGGGTGGCTTCACGCCAGGGTTCAGCGGCACAGTGACCGACGGGTCGCTGGTCGCCGGTCTGCGTGGATTCACGACGGCCGGCCTCACCTGGGATGTGAGCACCAGCTACGGAGCCCATCAGACTGATTTCTTCCTGCGGGACACGGTCAACGCCTCGCTCGGGCTGGAGAGCCCGACCGAATTCGACCCCGGCCTCTTACGGCAGGCAGAACTGGGCTTCAACTTCGACGTTTCCTATGCCGCTACTGACCGGTTAAACATCGCCGCGGGTACCGAGTGGCGTCATGAGCGGTTTGAGATCGGGGAAGGTGACCGGGCATCGTACGCAATAGGCCCCTATGCGAGCCAGGGCTTCACATCCGGGTCCAACGGCTTTCCCGGTTTCAGCCAGGCGTGGTCGGGAGGGTGGAACCGCAACAGCCGCGCGGTCTACGGAGACCTTGAGCTAGGCGACCTGGATGGTGCATGGACCGTCGGCGGTGCCGTCCGGTTCGAGCACTTCGATCTCTTCGGCGCCACGACGAACGGGAAGCTCTCCGGCCGCTACCGGTTCGCTCCCGCCGTCGCCCTGCGCGGCAGTGTGGGCAGCGGGTTTCGCGCACCGACGGTCGGGCAGCAGTATGCGCAGAACGTACAGACCACGCTCGACGCGAACGGGAATCTGGTCGATAGAGGCACCATTCAGTCGAACTCCGCGGTGGCGATGCTGAAGGGCGGACAGGCACTCAAGCCGGAGACATCGGTCAACTACACCATTGGCATGATCATCGATACCGGGGCGTTCACCCTCACCGCCGACTACTTTCACATCGACGTCGATGACCGCCTCACGCTGACGCGGGACTTCACCCTCACCGCGGACGAGGCCGCCCAGGTCGAAAGGGCGGGCGTCCAGGGCGCCAGCACCCTGACCTCGTTTAACTTCTTCACGAACGATTTTTCAACCCGAACACGGGGGATCGACCTGGTTTCGACCTGGACGCCGCCTGCCCTCGGCGGGAATACGGTGTTCAGCGCCGTCTACAACTACACCGATACCGAGGTGACGGGTGAGACGGCCCTGCTCGGCGAAGGCGACATCGTCGCCCTGGAGCATTACGTGCCGGACACCCGCTGGAACGTCAGTGTCACACAGCGCGCCGGCCGGGCGAGTATCCTCGGCCGCCTGAACTACTACGGATCATGGATAGACTCCTGGGACGCAAAGTTACTCGGGCGGGGCGAGGCCGCCCCCGTCTTCGGTGGCAAGCCGATTGTCGATCTCGAGGTTTCCCTGGCACTCGCCGAAAGGGTCACGCTGGCACTCGGCGGACAGAACGTCTTCAACACATTCTCGGACGAGTATAAGACCGCCTTCACCGACATCGGAGGTGCGCCGATCACCATGCGTTTCTTCGGCATGCCCTACAGCCCGTTCACGCCGTGGGGCTTCAACGGCGCCTACTACTATGCCCGGCTCAGTTATTCCTTCGGCACGGGTCTGGGCACACGATGACCGAATACCTGGCCCATGAAGTCCGCTCGAATTTGCTTCGCGATCAGCGAACGGAGGTGCGTGTACAAAGGATCTTTTCTACAACACTGTTCGGATGGCATTGTCACGTTAACCGTGTTGGGCCGCATAAGGACCGTCGCATGGGTTCCTCTCAGGCGCCCGCACTCGCAGTTTCCCATACAGTGTCATCAACACGGACCCGACACGGGCTCTACAGTTCGGCGTATGGGCAAGACAGATGACGGCATCGGCGGAAGACATAACCATAATTTAAGGAGGAACTTTCATATGATCCAATCCAGGGTTGTTGCCACCACCGTGCTGATCCTCATTGCCCTGACGATACCGGCGATCGCACAGGATGATCTCACCGACGCGCAGTACGCGGAGCTGAGCCGCGCCCTCGACATGCCGGTCGAGGAAATCCGGGCCATGAACCTGTCGCCCGACGACCTGCAGGTCGAGGCCGCGGGCAGGGTTTCTCCGCCGGATCCAACGGCTTCTTCGGCCATGGCCCGCTGGCCGCGGGCACCTGGGGGCGGGGGAACGTCGCCACCTATGCCGACCTCGAATTCAACGACGTCGACGACCGATGGAGGCTCGGCGGCGCGGTGCGCTTCGAGCACTTCGGCGACTTCGGCCCAACGATCAACGGGAAACTCTCCGCCCGCTACGCCTTCATGCGGGCCAGCGTGAGCAGCGGGTTCCGCGCGCCGACGCCCGGACAACAGAACGGTTTCAACATCTCAACGATTTTTGACCCGGCGGTCAATGATCTCATCAACCGCATCTTTACGACACTGCCCGTCGTGCCGGTGGAACATTAGGATGCCCCGCGCCATGAGGACGGTCGGCGTACCCCGGCGCCAGTGAATCAGCCCGCAGAAAGCTTTTTGGCAACATGGTTCAATTCCATCATCCGCAACACCGCATCCAACGGGGTTGGGGTGCGGTGGGTATTGTCGGTCGCCGCGTTCGGCAGGCAGTCCGAATACTTGCCGTTCTCTTTTTTCTAAAATCGACCCGCATTTCTTCAAATCCTACCAATCCTGGTAGTGACTGGGCGGTATTGAAAGCACTAGCCTTGACAGTTAACGGCACGAAGCCCCTCAGCGGTGGACCTCGCCACCACCAACGGCCGTTGCCGCAGTGCGGCGGCCCGATGGGACGCAGGTAACGTTCAATCACGGTGGGTCCCGGGGGGCTGGGCGGAGCAATAAGCCAGCAACCCCACACAGGATCTTGAGGCTCTTGCGTTATGGAAGGTTTGTGCTGAATCCAGCTTTCATCACTCCGGTGTTCCGCCTGGGCACGCGATGTGCGCGGATCTCAATCGCCGTCCTGTGCCTGGCCGCCGTGCGGGCGATCGGCGCCAGAAATGTCCTGACGCAGCACACCGCGGTGTGGGGCGAAACGCCCGGAACCGGGGAGAGAGTCGAATCCACGGTGGAGGCCACCGCCAGCAACGCGATCGAACTCAACCGGAAGGGTACCGAAATCGCGGGCCGAGGGCTAAAAGGAAACGGGAACCGGCATTTTCCAGCAGGCTCTGGAAAGGCCAGGCGACGCTTCCTCGATGATTTCAACCGCATGACCCGTGTGTTCTCGGGGACATGAGCGAGCAGGACGCATTCGAGCGCATCCTGCGGTCGTTGTACGACGCCATGCTCGACGATACCTACTGGCCGGACACCTCGGCCCTGATTGACGAGGCCTGCGGCATCGCGGGCAATGCCCTCCTGGTCGGCGAAGGCCCGAAGGACGGTATTCAGATCCTCTTCGTCGGGCTCTACTACCGCGGGCAGCGCCACACCGATCTGGAGCGTGAGTATCTTGAAATCTACCATCCCATCAACGAATGCATACCGCGCTTGCGGCAACTGCCCGCCGGCCACCTGGTGCGTTTCAAAGACCTGCTCACGGCCGAGGAGTTGAAAACCTCGCGTACCTACAACGAGCTATTTCTCCGGGGCAAGTATCAGAATGGCTTGAACGTGCTGCTGGACGGGCCGGGGGGCTCCCGCATGACCTGGGGACTCGGCGATCCCGTGGCCTCGGATGGCTGGGGGTCTTCCAAGATCACGCTGCTGCAGGCACTGCTGCCCCATGTCCGGCAATTTGTCCGCGTCCGGCAGGCGCTGGTCCGGGCCGAGGCTCGGGACACGACCGCGGCCGCCCTGCTGGATAATACCCGGATTGGTGTCATCCACCTGGACCGGCGCGGGCGGATCCTGGAGGTCAATGACCGTGCCCGCAGGATCCTCCGTCGCGGTGGCCGGCTGTCGGACAGCAACGGGCTGCTCTCGGCCCGCGATCCGGAGGACCAGTTGCGTCTGGAGCAGCTGGTGGCTGACGCGCTGCCGGCCTCCGGTGCTGTCGCCCTCAGCGGGTCGATGCTGCTGGGCCGCTCGTCCAAGTTGCCCCCGTTCGTGGTGCACGTCAAACCCATGGGTGACTCGCAACCGGACTACGGAGCGCGGCCCGTCGCCGCCCTGGTCCTGATTGTCGAGCCGGGGCAGCATCGTCGTATCGATCCCGACCTCGTGGCGAGGACCCTCAGGCTGACGCCGGCCGAGAGTCAGGTGGCGGTCGCGTTGGCCGAAGGCAAAAACGTGCGCGAGATCGCCCGGGCGATGGGGCTCACCGAAGGCGCCATCTACTGGCACCTGAAGCAGATCTACCACAGACTGCCGATCTCCCGGCAGGTGGACCTGGTGCGGTTGGTGCTGTCGATCGCCGAATTCAGATAGCC
>JAKZUY010000092.1:0-11219 GCA_047516345.1 Dehalococcoidia bacterium
GTGTGCCGGTCGTGAACGCGCTTACGGATGCCGAACACCCGTGCCAGGCGTTGGCCGACCTGCAGACGATACTTGAGCATCGCGGGTCCCTCGACGGCGCAAAGGTGGTTTACATCGGCGACGGCAACAACGTGGCCGTGAGCCTTGCGCACGCGGTCGTTGCAACGGGCGGTCGTCTGGCGATCGCATCACCGGAGGGGTTCGAACTGCCGAACGAGACGGTTGACGCCGTTGGCAAGACGGCGTCGCAGACGGGCGGTGAGCTAACCCTCATGCGCGACCCAAAGGATGCCGTTGCGGGGGCGGAATTCGTATATACCGACGTATGGACGTCGATGGGTCAGGAGCAGGAGGCCATGCAACGCCGCGAAGCGTTCCGCGACTATCAGGTCAATCCCGCCTTGCTCGATTTGGCCGGCCCCGGCGTGAAATTCATGCACGACATGCCGGCCCATCCCGGTGAGGAGATTTCCCCGGGTCTTCTCGACGATCCCCGGTCGGTAGCGTACGAGCAGGGTGGAAACCGCCTGTGGGCGCAAGCCGCGCTACTCGAATTCCTGGTCGCTAACAACCGTCATTAAATCGGACCTCAGCCCTATGGACAACTTCGATGACGGCCGGGCCAGGCCGGTAATCGTCATCGCCGGCCGGCCCAACGTTGGCAAATCCACGTTGTTCAACAGGTTGGCCGGCAGGCGATTCGCCATTGTGAGCGACATCGCGGGCACCACACGCGACCGCGTGTCGACACACGCGGAATGGGATGGCTATTCCTACGTGCTGATCGATACCGGCGGCATTGAAGAACAGCCTGAACGGGAATTGTGGGAGGAGATGCGAGGGCAGACCGCGCAGGCGCTTGAACAGGCGGATGCGGTGATCCTCGTTGTCGACGTCAATGAAGGGGTGATGCCCAACGACACTGAGGCCGCCGACCTGGTCCGGCGTTCAAACAAGCCGGTGATTGTTGCGGCCAACAAGGCGGACAATCCCATCAGGGAGGACTTCGCCCTCGAATTCCACGCCCTGGGCCTGGGTTCGCCGATTCCCATCAGCGCATATCACGACATCGGTGTCAGAGAACTGATGACGTCTATATTCGCCCTCCTGCCTCCGCCGCCGGAGCAATTGGACGACGAGTCGGTGCGCGTCGCCATCGCAGGAAGGCCAAACGTCGGCAAGTCGGCCCTTCTGAACGCCCTAACGGGGGAGGACAGGTCGATTGTCAGCCCCGTGCCTGGCACAACGAGGGACCCGGTGGATACGCGCGCAACTTTCCGGGGCAGGGAGTTCGCGTTTTTGGATACGGCCGGCCTCCGCCGACGCGGCCGCGCTGAGTTCGGCATTGAGAAGTTCAGCGCGATACGGACGATTCAGGCGATGGAACGGTCCCACGTGGTTGTACTGGTTATGGATGCGCAAGAGTTCGGCACAGCGCAGGACGCCCACATAGCCGGTTACGCGATCCAAGCCTTCCGCGGGGCGATCGTAGTTGTCAACAAGTGGGACCTGTCCTCGGAATTGGACATAACCCGGGAGGTCGCAGAGCGTCGTATACGCAATCGCTTCAAGTTTCTTTTCGACGTCCCCGTGCTGTACGTGTCCGCTTTGACCGGCGAGCGCGTCGAGTTGGTGCCGAAAAAGGTCCTTGAAGTCCACAGTGAATTCACCAAAACGGTGCCGGGAGCGGACCTGCGGCGTGTAGTCTACGGCGCAGTGGCGGCAAATCCGCCGCCTCGTCACAACCGACGGCCCACACATCTGTACCGTGTGAGACAGGTGAGAACCGCTCCACCTACTTTCGTGCTTAACACGAATGCTCCTGAACTAATACACTTCACCTACCGTCGCTACCTTGAGAACCGGTTGCGTGAAGCATTTGGATTTGCCGGTTCTCCATTGCGGCTCCATTTCAGGACCGGACGCGAATGAACGAGTATCTCTACTGGATTATCACCCTGGCGCTGGCGTATCTGATCGGATCGGTGCCGTCGGGCGTGATAGTCACCCGCCTCTGGCGAGGCGTGGACATCCGCAGCTACGGCAGTGGGAGCACCGGGGCGACAAACGTGTTGCGGACGCTTGGACCGAAGGCAGCCGTGCTCGTGTTCTTGCTGGACATCGCCAAGGGCTCGGCCGCGGTAGCGATCGCCAAGGGGCTGGCCGTTTCCGACCTCAACATAGCAGTGGCGGGCGTGTTGGTGGTCGCCGGGCATTCGTGGCCTGTATTCGCCCGCTTCCGTGGAGGGAAGGGTGTGGCGACGGGCCTCGGCGTGTTGCTCTTGCTTTGGTGGCCGATCGGGATTTCGTCGTTCGCCGGCGCCGTGATTGCCAGCGCCACCAGGTATGTGTCGGTGGGATCGCTAGTTGGCGCGACGACCGGTGTGGTGTTCGTGTCGGTTCAGATTGTCAGAGGGGATATTGACCCCGCGTATCTGGCCTTTGCGGTTCCGGTCGGCGTATTGATCTACGTTCGTCATCTGCCCAATATTTTCAACCTCATCAAAGGAACGGAAAGACGGTTGTCCGTCGGCAGACCGAGCAGAGCGACCGAGGCCCGAACACGGGACAACTGAGGGCGGTCGGCATGGCAAAGATCTGCGTGGCGGGCACGACCGGCTGGGGCGTGACCCTGGCCTTGGTTTGCGCCCGCAACGGCCATGAGGTGACGCTATGGGCCCGAACCGGCGCAGAGTCCGAAGAGCTGGCATCCGGCCATAGTCCCAGGCCCCGCCCGGGTATCGATCTCCACCCTGGCATCAGGGTAGTGGGGTCTCCCGGCGAGGCGTTTCCCTCGTCGGACTTGATTCTCTTCGTCGTGCCTTCCACAACGGTGCGCGCCAACATGCGGGAGGTCGCGCCTTGGCTGCCGCCCGGAGCGATAGTTGTCAGTTGCACAAAGGGTATCGAGATCGAGACCGGCAAGCGAATGACCGAGCTGATCTGCGAAGAAGCGCCCGGCCTCGACCCGGCCTGCGTCGGAGCCCTTTCGGGCCCGAATCTTGCGCTCGAAATAGCGCAAGGGCAGGTGTCGTCCGCCACGCTCGCGTTTCCGTCTTCCGACGCGGCGATGGCAGCGCAGAGTGTGCTCAACTCCGAGCGGTTCAGGGTCTACAGGAGCACCGACGTGGCGGGTGTGGAGCTTGGCGGGGCGCTCAAGAACATAATCGCCATCGGCGCCGGCATCGCCGACGGGATGGGTGTCGGCGCGAATGCCAAGTCGGCGTTCGTGACCAGGGGTCTGCATGAGGTATCCCGTCTAGGCGTGACCCTGGGCGCTCGTCAGGAAACATTCGCCGGCCTTTCGGGGATGGGGGACCTGATCGCCTCGTGTTACAGCGGGCTGAGCCGGAACCGCGGCCTCGGAGAGCAGTTGGCTTCGGGCCTGGATCCGGGTGACCTGATCACCGCCATGACGCAGACCGCGGAGGGCGTCCCCACCACCCGCGCGGCGATGCGTATAGCGCGTCGGCGCGGCGTCGAAATGCCGATCACAGAGATGACTCACAGGGTGCTGTTCGAGGGCCTTACGCCTGAACAGGCGCTCGTCGAGTTGATGCGGCGGGCGCCGCAGCCCGAGGTCAGGTTCTAGCCCTGTCTCGTCAGGCCCTGCCCCCGAGTTCGCCGAGTTCGAACATCGTCGCCGACAGGACGGCGATGGCGGCGGTCTCTGATTTCAGGATGCGCGAGCCGAATCCGATCACCGTTGCGCCCGCGGCTTGGGCGTCCGCGACTTCACTCGCTTCGAATCCGCCTACGGGGCCGACCACGATTGCAAGTCTTGTGGGCGTCTGGCCGCGGCCGAACTGACTCAGCGCTTCTCGCAGGCCCGGGGAAGGCCGGCGCATCTCTTCCCACAGCAGCACGACCGGTCCGCGGGCCGACTCGCGTGACACCGCATCCTTCAGCGAGGCGGTTTTTTCGATCTGCGGCACGGTCAGGCGGCCGGACTGCTCCGCCGCTTCACGGACGATACGCTGCCACCGCTCGAACCTCGATTTGCTCGCAGCGGCGTCGTCGGCAGGCTGGACCCGTGCCGTCGCGACCGGCACGAATTTGCATGCGCCGAGCTCGGTCCCTTTCTGCAGGACCTGTTCGAATCTGTCCGGTTTTATCAACGCCTGGAGTATTGTCACGCCGCAAGCGGGCTCCGTGTCGGGGAAGTCCGGTTCGCCGATCGTACCTTCCACCGCTGTGGAGTCGACTCGGCTCAACGTCACCGGCCATTCGCTTTCACCTCCGTCGAAGACGATCACGGTATCGCCCGGCCGCAACCGCAGCACGACGCGCGTCTGCCGTGCCGCGCCGTCCGGCAATACGACACTGCTGTCGCGAACCGCGTCGGGCGGCACGTAAAACCTGGGTGGGCTCATAGCCGCACCACCTTGAGCGCCAGCCAATCCTCGACTGCGCGTTCCTCGGTGATCACGCCGGAGGCCCTGGTGAAGGCGTTTGCGACCTCATCGCGTCGTTCTGCGAGAAGGCCGGACGCGATGAGCACGCCGTCATTGCCCAGGCACGCCAGAAGGTCAGCGGACAGTTCGCATAGAACCGCGGCGGAGATGTTTGCTGTAACCACGTCCCACATCCCCGCGGGCGCTTTCGGATGGGGCAGGGCGCCAACGTATACCGACGCGGCGTCCGCCACGCCCGCCCGGCGCAGGTTGCCGACAGCGGCGTCCACGGCGTGTTGGTCGATATCGAGGCAAACTGCCCGCTGCGCGCCTGACTTTAACGCGGCAATCGCCAGGATGCCTGAGCCGGTTCCCACGTCGAGCAGTTTCGATCCCGGCATTATGATCTCTTCCAGCCATTCGAGGCACATGCGCGTCGTGGGGTGATGGCCCGTCCCGAAGGCCATGCCCGGCGCCAGCGGTATGACGATATCGTCGGGTCTCGTGTCGGTGTGCCGTCCCGGTGGGGCGATGACCAGTCTGCGCCCGATGCGGATCGGTTCGAATTCCTGATTCAGCCACTCGCTGTCGTCTATCACCCTCTCCACTGCGCGGGAGATGTCGCCAAGGTGAGCTACGAGCCGCAGGCCGACGTCTATATTTGCCTTTCGGCTGTCGGTAGTCGCGTCTATTGGCAGATACCCGCGAACGGTAACCGGCGCATCCGGCGGCGGGCCGGATTCGCCCTCGTCGGGATTGAAGCCGCCCTGTTGTTCCACGGCGACGCGCCCCTCGCCGTGTCTGGCGAATAGATGGACGATTGGCTCAGTGAATTCGCCGGGCGTCACGACCGACAGTTCTAACCAGGGCACACCGATACACCTGTCTGCTATCGCTCTGATGGCCGGATCTTCGCCGCGTCGACTTGCCGAGTCACGCCGTGCGGAGACACAAACGATGTCGCATTGTGCCATATCCAGCTGCCGGTTCAGTCGGCGCCATCGTTACCGAACGCGTCCCCTCAGCTTGTCGAATATGCCCCCGTCTCCACCGTCCGAAGCGTCGTCGCCGAAGGATTCGCCGAGTTCCCTCAGCAACTCTTTTTGCCTTCTGGTCAGGTTCACCGGCGTGGCGACGGAAACGGAGATCAACTCGTCACCCCGGCGGTTGGACCGCCCCGGCTGGGGCATCCCTCGGCCGCGCAACCGGAACGTGTGGCCGGACTGCGTACCGGCGGGAATCGACAACTCGGATTCACCTTCCAGGGTGGGGACGGTCAGTTTTCCGCCGAGGGCAGCTTTGGCCACATCTATCGCTGTTTCGTAAATGATGTCGTTTCCGTGTCGATCAAACAGCGGGTGAGGCTCAACCTGCACGTAGACGTAGAGGTCGCCCGGTTCGCCTCCGGAACCTGTCTGCTCGCCTTCACGGCTGATTCGCATCCTTGAGCCGTCGTCGATTCCGGCCGGAATTTCGACGGCGATTCTGCGCCGTCTGGTTTCGAGGCCCCTGCCTCTACATTGCGAGCACGCCTCCTTTGGGTAGCTGCCAGCGCCGGCGCAGGTAGAGCAGGTGGTAATCTGCTGGAACTGCCCGAATACCATGCGTTGAACCCGTCTCACCTGTCCGCTGCCGCGGCACGATTCGCAGGTCATGACCTCCGTTCCCGGTTCGGCCCTCGAACCGTTGCATCCGGAACACACCTCGGTGCGAGTCAGGTCGATAGGCTTCTCTCCGCCGAATGCGGCCTCAAGAAAAGAGATAGTGATCTGGTATTCGAGATCGGCGCCGCGCCTCGGGCCATCGGACCTTGTGCCGCCGAAGAACGCATCGAAGATGTCGCCAAACCCGCCGAACCCCTGGAAGTCATCGAACCCGCGTGCGCCTCCCCCGTTGACCCCGGCGTGTCCGAAGCGGTCGTAGGCCGTCCGGCGTTCGGGGTCGTTCAGAATCTGGTATGCCTCGGCGACCTCCTTGAACCGGTCTCCGGCACCCGGTTCGCGGTTGCGGTCGGGGTGATACTTCAGGGCCTGCTGACGGAATGCCTTCTTGATGTTCTCGGGCGAGGCGTCTTTCCCGATGCCCAGCACCTCGTAGTAGTCGCGGCTGGTGGTCATTTTCGGCCACCCTTGAGCGCGACTTCGGGGTCCAACCCCGCGGCAGGTCGATCAGTCGGCCCGACGTTCATTGCTGGCCAGCTTGTTGTGAGGGGTTCATTTTCTACGTCTCGACTGCCTGGATCTTCACAGGCGCATTCCCCCCGATTATATGCCCTCTGGGGAGCTCAAAAATTCCCTTGCCCGAGACAAGCTCATGCCGGCGCCCACAAGAGACGCCGCTACGTGGTGTTGGCTGCCAGAGACGCCGCCGTACGGTTGTTGCCCGATGGGAACGGTGCGGGTGGCGACACGCATGCGACGTAAGGCGTGGTTCCAATGACCGACCCCGGCGGGCGCTCACAAGAGACGCCCCACACTGCTTTGAGAGGTCGCCAAGTGGATTGTGGAAATTGGAAGCGGTTTTGGCTACGCGGTACCCGGGAGCCGCGGCTGCAAAATCACCACGCGCATCTCTTCGGGCAGGTTCAATCTGTTGAGGGTGAGGCGGGGGGCCGGATCGTCGGGCTTGGTCCCGAGCTCTTGCACGAAACGCCGAAGTTCCTCGCCAGGATTGCCCGCCGCCACGTAGAATCCGGACGGCACGACGACCTTCGGCTCGATAAGCCTGACCGCTGCCGCCAACTGCTCCGCCGACATCGGACTATCTTCGGTCGTCGGAACAAGCATGACGTCGATGTTTCCTATCGCTCGCAGCGATCGAGCATCGGGAATGGATCCGATGAATCCGAGGCTGCACACGGCAATTCCGTCGGCATCTATTACATACTGCGTGGTCACCTCCCGGGTAACTGCAGCGTCGCCAGCTGGGGTCGGAATACCGAACACGCTTACGCCAGACACCTCGTATTCCCCCGGTCCGTCGAGGATCGTGAGAGAATCAGGGAAATTGGAGACGATCCCGCCCTGCCTGCTGAACACGGCAATGGCGTTCTCATCATTGAGATACGAGTCGGACATTATGTCCGGCGCGGGATCGGTAACGACGGTGCCGGCCGCCGAGGTAACGAGAAACGAGGCGTTGCCTATCAAGCGAATTTCCATTTGAACATTCCCCGTGGAT
Source organism: Dehalococcoidia bacterium (assembly GCA_047516345.1). Taxonomy (GTDB): domain Bacteria; phylum Chloroflexota; class Dehalococcoidia; order Lucifugimonadales; family Lucifugimonadaceae. The sequence continues at coordinate 7,575 of JAKZUY010000092.1, forward strand.
TATGGATTTACGTTGGCCGGAGGCTCAAGGGTCACACGATGGATGAAGGTGGGCGCCGCCCGCCCGGCTCATCTACCATTTTATTGACACCCATGAAAACAGCGTGCTAGGTTCGCCAGACCAGATAACGGCATTCGAGCAAGCCTGCGCCTTAAATTATGCTCACCGAAAGAAAAAACAGAATCCTCAATCTGATCGTCGACGAGTACGTAAGTACCGCGGCGCCAGTCGCGTCGTCCACAGTGGCCGACAAGTCCGGCCTGAACGTTAGTCCGGCCACGGTTCGGAACGAGATCGCCAAGCTTGAGGAGGGTGGATTCATACATCGACCGCACGTCTCATCCGGCGCGGTACCTTCCGACTTCGGCTACCGGCACTACGTCATGGCGATCAAGTCGCAAGCCGCTCCAACGGTTGACGATGCCAGGCGCGTCGATGAAGAACTAGGACCGGCCGTAGAGGACATCGACCGGTGGGCCGACGCGGCGTCATCGGCTCTTTCGATTCTGCTCAACTCTCTGGCGTTCACCACACCGCCGCGTGATACGGCCGCATCGGTGAAGAGCGTTGAGCTCGTCAGGCTGCAAGAACTTGTTGTGATGCTGGTCCTCATCCTTCAGGAGGCGAGTGTCTATCGGCAATTGATAACGCTGACTGAGCCTGTAACTGCAAGCCATCTCGATTCGACAAGACAGCGGCTGAACGAGTCAATCGCGGGAAAGTCGGCCACCGACATCGAGGCAGTCGAGTTGGAGGGCGCTGGCGCCCTCACCTGCCAGGTGCGAGATACGGCGCTGGGCTTGCTGCGGAGACACGATGACCTGGCGCTGAGAGAAAGGCGCATCCAGGGGCTGTCGAGGCTGCTTGACCAACCGGAGGTGACCGGCAATCCCGGGCAGCAACGGCTCGTACTCGAAGCGATCGAAGACTCCGGAACCATCGTTCATCTGGCGGAGAGCGCGCCGCACGACGGCTCAGCAAAAGCGATCATCGGCTCTGAGAACTCCTATGAGGCGCTACAGTCATTCAGCGTCGTTGTGTGCCGCTACGGCAGTCCGGGACATGCTGGCGGGCTCGTAGGCCTGATCGCGCCCACGCGGATGCAATACGCACGCGCCCTGCCACTGATCGGCTACACGGCCGCTGCCTTGGGTGCCCTGACCAAACGTATCGGCAGCTCCTGATTAACTGATCCCATGCCCGCGTCCCCAGTGGTTCCCTGATCTGGGCCGGGGAACACGGATGTGGCGTAGCGGGTACACCGACAACGGAATTCCCGCGCCCCCTGTATTTTCCCGATGGGAGTCGGGGAATACGGGTGTTAGTCCTCTGGCGCGGCGCGAGAAATACACGTACGCCTGCGAACCGGGTTCCCGCGCCCCGCCCCGTCGGGCGCCCGTGTGAGGCGGCCTCTATGGGGCGGTGGATGGTCGGGCTGGCTTTGCGGGAACTGGGTTCAACCGTTGCGGCGGCGGGTGGTTCGACGGGCTGCCAGCAGGGCAGGCAGGGCCAGCAGGGCTAGCAGGCCGAGGTTGGCCTGACCGCCACCGGTCGAGTTGCAGAATCCCCTGCTTTCAGGTACGGGAGTCGCAGTCGGCACGGGCGTTGGCGTTGGCGTCGGCGTTGGCGTTGGCGTTGGCGTTGGCACGGGCGTTGGCGTCGGCGTTGGCGTCGGCGTTGGTGTTGGTACCGGCGTTGGTGTTGGTACCGGCGTTGCCGTCGGCGTTACTGTCGGCGACGGGGTCATCGCAAGCGCGGCGAAGACCGTAGCCGCGACATCGGTGACCGGAGTCGGTGTTGGCGTCAGCGTTGCTGTAGCCGTCGGCGTGAGCGTTGGCGTCGGCGTCCTGGTCGGTTCGACTGTGGGTGTAGGTGTTGCGGTGGGAGTTGCGGTGGGAGTGAGGGTAGGCGTCAGCGTTGGGGTCAACGTTGGCGTGGGTGTTGGCAGGGGTGGGAACAGGACAATGAGATCGGTTCGGCTCTCACCCTGCGTGAACTTGTACGGCTGTAGAGATTGCAGGGAGCCGAGGAAGAAATCGATGGGCATTCCGTTGAACCGTTCGGTCGAGGGATTGAGCACGAGGGTGAAGCGGCCGTCGAGTATCGGCACAACCTCGGAAGTGTAGTCGTCGATCTTGGCGTAGATAACCGTCCCGTTTGGCGCCGGCAGCGATCCGGAGAAGGCGGTGCCGGACAGGAATGCGGGTTCCAGTATTATGGCCGTAGCGGTGGGCGTGAAGGTTTGAGTGGGGGTGGGTACCGGTCCGCTTGAGAAGGTGAGATCGAGCCTGCGCAGGATCGGTAGGGACCACGGGCATCCGAGGCAGACCGTGTCTTTTCCGGGTTGGATCGGGCCAAACAGTTCGCCGGTCTGATCTGCCTTCACCTGGTCTTCAATCCAGAACTCAATCTCGAGTCCTTCGAAGTTTGGGGCTGGGCCGACGTGGAGCGAGAAGGTTCCGGATGAGACGCCCTGACCGGGCTCGCCTCCCACCTTGACGGGTTCGGATTCGTAATTGCCTACTCTGGCGGTGATGAGCAGTCCATCCTGTGCGGGTTGTCCGCCAATGGTAACGATGCCGACATAGGTAATGATGCGAGATTGCGGCAGGCTCGCCTGCGCGTTCGTTCTGGATGAAGTCGCGGCGAATACAATTCCGGCGAGCGCCATCGAAATTAATGCGACTGCCGCCAGTCTCAGTTTCAAAGTGGCGTTCCTTTCATCCCGTCATCCCGGAATCGATCTTAGCCGGTAACGCCTGGGGAAGGTCGATCGGTCTGTCATACCGTGGTCCCGACTTCTTGGCGGGAACCGCGTATGGTAATTGTACCGTGACTGGGTCTCCGGTTTCTTCATTTGCGGTCGCGTGGGAATGGGTTTGTGCAAGTCAATGTTAAACGTTCCCCCGCCCCTTAGGTTCCCCGATCGGGGATGACGGGTGATGCACGTTGTCGGGGAGTGTGACGGGTAACGCGTATGCACCAACGACTGGGCTCCCGCGTGCTGCTCCGGCGGGCACATGAGAGGAGCGATGACGGATGGTTGTCTCAGGGCGCGGCGTGAGCAATGCGCGTATGAGACCGATTGGTTTCCCTTACCCAGTCCGCACGTATGAGCAAATGCCCCGGTTCCCGCGTCCTGCGCCGGCGACGCCTATTAAAGACGCCTCTGCGGTGGTGTGCCAGCAGAGGCGGTGAATGGCGTGTGGATGGCTGTTAGCGAGGCGTTGGGTGGTGGTAGTAGGGACGGCGAAAAGAGAGAGCCCCCCTGGTCACGGGGACCAGGGGGGCTCTCTTGATTGACTCGCGGTGCGAGTTGCGTGGTTACGGGGCTATTGCGGGTGTTGAGCCGTCGGCCAGCGGGTTGATGAACACCCAGATGCCGTCGCCGATCTTCACCGTGGAGCTGCCGTCCAGAGCGATCTCAGTGAACGACTGCTGAGCGGAGTTGTACCTGAACGCTCTTCGGGCATCCACCGATGCGAAGTACCTGTCAGCCGTCATCGCGGTGCCGTCAGCCCGTACCAGGGAGGCGCCCGATGAACCCTGAGTGTTGTCTCGGGTCGTGTCTATGACACCTATGAAGTTCCAGCCTGCGCCGGTCGGGATAGCCTCGACTCTCGGGGCCTGTCCACTACCCGGCTC
>JAKZUY010000093.1:0-9610 GCA_047516345.1 Dehalococcoidia bacterium
ACACCCTGGGCTGTATCAGAGGCGGCGCTTGCCCACGTTCTCGGCAATTCGACCGAACAGGCCTACGCCAGGTCAGATTTGTTTGAGCGTCGCCGCGCACTGATGCAACTGTGGGCGGACTACCTGACCGGCTGACCTCAAGGGAAGTCAGAACTGCAGAATCCAATCGCTGGATCCGGTCGCCAAGTCCACATCTAGGCGGGTTTGGGCGGTTCAAATTCACCCTTCGCGACCGGCCGAGACTCTAATCAGGCGGTGATGTCGCTCGCCCTCCACCTGACACCAGCGAGGCCGACCTTAACGGGACGCGGGAATTCGCCGTCTGGCATTAGTCGATAGATCGACGAACGGCTCAGCCCCGTGATTTCCTCAACCTGTTGACGCCTTAGCAGCCTGTCATGCATTGTCATCACCTCTTTGTGTACTTCGCTTCGTTCCAAGGAAACATTTGGTCTTCCAGTAGTTGGTTGAGCGGGCGGGCCCGGTTACAGGTCCCGCGGATATGCTGTCGGCGCCGACGTGGTGCAAACCAGCAGTCCTCTTCGTATAGGAGGGTTTCGCCCGCTGAGGAAGCTCGGCTTCCGGCGCATGACTCGGTCCCAAGGCGCAGAGTCGTTCACCTCGTTGCGCGTTCGCGTAACCGGCTTACTGCCGAAGAATGTGAACGAACCGCAGGACACGCGTCACCTCCTCCTTTTTCCTGGACGTCAAGACGTCCTTACGGAGGAAATGTAGACCGGTCCGCGTGCAAAAAGTGGCGGATCAAATAGCCATTTTTTTAAGACCTGTGGCGGGAGACGCCTCTACGCGCCTGGAAACCACCAATTCCGGTGGGCCACCTGCTTTCGCCAGGTCGTTACTGAGAGGAGGTACGTTGGTGACGGAAACGGCTAGTGGCGGCCTACCCTGGAGGGGGAACGCCAAATACCCTGGCCCGGAGGGTCTTTCAATCCTCAGTGGTATGGAACGGCCCTGTGCGGTCGGCGATAGCCTTCGAATGTCTTAGCAATTCGGCCACGAAGGTCTTCTGGAGGGGCTCTTTCCAGATGTCCTCCACGGTCTTTACTGGCATACCCAACACCTCAGACACGATAAGACAGCCGGAGAGGCGAGTGCCCTGCGGCGGTATTCCAACCCTTTTCAATACCTCGATGGTGAACTGAATCTGCATGTCACGAATGAGCTTGACCGGATTGAGTGGGCGACCGCGCTCGAGAGGATTCATGGCGGGACGCTTGCGACGCCGACGGGCAGCCTGCTGCCGATCATTGGCAGGTGGGCGTGAAATGTCCTCATCACGGTTCTTGGCCTCCTCCTCGATGCGCTCTACAGCATCGAAGTAGACCCGGCTTTCCTCGGCGCGCTTGATGTACTCTGGCAACTGCTCGGGGGAGAATTCGCCCAATGGGGACGGGGTAGCCAGATCTGCCGACACGATTGCGGACTCCCAGTCGCGGTTAAGCCTGCGTGCATCCGGGATGTCGGCAAGCATTGCCTCGGCAACTCGGCGGCCCTCGTAGTAGGTTGGGCGGCGTATTTTCTTCCTTGTTCCGACGAGAGCCATGTGCCTTACTCCGTCGTGCCCCAAGTTCAAACAGATCCCTGAGAAGTCGTTTTTCGCGGAAGGCCTTCCACCACTCCCACACCCCAGCTCTGGCGTAGGCCTTAGAGGCCTCCTCCTCAGCCTTCTTGTCCCCGCGCTCCAGGGCCTCCAAAACGCGCTCCCACGCTTCTTCTTTGCCGGGTGCGCCGACCCAGGAGTCGTGAGGGCCTAAAACGACCTCTTCCAAGAGTTGCAGTTGCAGTTCGATGCCCCAACTGACATTAGCACCCGACTCGCCGAGGCTTTGGGGTCGGGATCTCACCTGCCGGCTCCTCCATTCCGTGACGCGCTCGTCGCTTCTGCCGGGCTGTTCCCGGGGTACGAGAGGTCAACTGGAATATACGTCGCCTCACCTACGTCCTCAAAGAGAGGATGGCGAAGAAAAGGTGGCGGACCAGCCAGCAGCGGACGTCGGGCCTCACCGACACATCCCGTGCGGCCCGTCACACTCCAATGAGACCGGGCATCCGCCGGCGTAGCATCCGATCCCCTGCTACGCCCACGTAAGGACAAGGTGACCGCCACCACCTCGCCTTGGTGTGCGGATGGTGGACAGGCCGCCCTCGGCCGGGCGATGAGGGCGCTCAGCCAGAGTGGAGCACAGGTTGACTCTTGGCGCTTGTGAGACCCCTAATTTTGATTCCCTCTAATATAATATGCCGGTGTTTCCTCTCTCTCCCCCACTCCGATTCTTCTACACACAGGGTAGGAAACACGCCAGGCGAGAGGATTGGGGCTGGCGGCACACCCGCGATCGTTGTCTTGGGGAACCATGTACCCGACGGCACGGGGCACGAGCGACTAACGGGCCCGTTCCCCAAGCTTGAGCAGCCACCAACGCCCCGCCGAATCAACGTCGCACACATTCGAAAATTCGGAGTAGCTGTGACTGACTGAGTTACTCCTTCTTCCAGACCCTTCTGGGCTCTGCGAGTTCCTTCTTTGCGAAGGCGCCGCCACTTGGGCTACTAAGTCCTGAATCCACACGTAGGGAAACCGGACTAGCCTCTGGTCCAAGGGGCCTTCGGCTATCAGCCTCGACGTGGGGGGAAGAGACGAAAACCCCCGCTATACACATATATTTAGGAGACGACAGTTTGCCGGGAAACTCCCCTTGCCGCGAGGTCGCGGCTCCCGTCGAGACCCGGGCAGAAGACAACGCTAATACGGTTCTGGAAGACGCTCCCAGTCAACGGCAACGGGCCCGACGATGCGGAGGAGTCGCCGCAGACGGTGTTCTCCTGGGCGGAGTTCATGGCCGAGGAGCCGGTCACGCCGAAGGGCCGCGGCCGCAAGGCCCAAGCCGCAAGGCCCAAGCCGCAACCCTCTCGATGTTCGAGTGTGAACGACCGGGCACATGGGTAACAGTTAGACCGGAGACATAGGTAACACTTTTACGGGGGTCCTGTAGATGTCGTGTAAAAGACTCGAACGAACGGTAACCGTCTCGCGGAGGACCTCTGTCGAATCGATAAAATACGCCCGGGCCGCTTTTTGAGTGATGGAAACAGCCGTTGCGGGTTGTGAAGGCTGCCCAACTCGGAGGATACGTTTCCGCTCAGTTGGACTTCGCCAACGTTCAACCGGCGCAGTTCTGTGAGGTCCCCGAGCCTGTAGGGGAACGCACCAGTCAACCGGTTCCCTACGAGCGAGGGCAGGTGAAAGCTTCATGGGCTGCCCAGTTAAGTCGGATCTGGCCGGAAGATTCGTTTCCCCACGTCATCTGCCTATGTAGTTTGGCTAGGCCACCGAAATCCGATGGAATAGATGCTTTGAATTGGTTCGGCGCAAGTTGCGGGCGGCGGACGTTTGCAAGGTCGCCCGATTCCACGGAGTTCTCCCCGGCCGAATTCTCGCGAAAGAGTTGGAAGGCACCCACATTCACTAGACTACCCCGGGAGTCAAATGTCGCCCTTCCAACGATTGGACCACCGGATCATTGAATCCAGGTCTTGTAGTTCGCCTAATTCGCCGGCTCTGTCCCCTGCTCCAGTCGTAATGAAAATGGGCAAGCCGTGTCGGCGGTTGGTGTGGCTTTCTCCGTTCTCACCGTCTACCGAAACGTTACTCCGGCAAGGTTGATCAATGCTGGGCTTGGCGGCGTAGTCTTATCACGCTCCGGCAGGCGTGGGCCGGTTAACTGGCCGCAGAAACTACCGAGGAAGTCCAAAAATCAACACGAAGGTTGTTGAACTTCGTCCGGTTCGGTAGATCCGACAAAGGTGTAATCTTAGGATAATTCGTCATCCAAGCAGGTAGAGAGCGATCACACCGAACAATTCAGACATGTTCTTTGTTCCGTTCGTTCTCGTAGGCGTCTACCACAGGCGTGATCACCTCAATGAAGCGTCTGAGCGTATCGGCCAGTGCTCCGGCGAAGTGCTCGTCCAGCGCATCGTTATCATAGGATACCTGAATCACGCCAAACTCCTCCGCAATCCGACCATCATCGCCTTCAACCTGATCAGTACGCATAGTCTGGTCGTCGTGGACGCTCAGATCCTTAAGCCCACGTTCCAGGCCTTCGTTCTTGTTTTTCAGGTATGTGAATCCTGCATCTCCGTGCCACTGAACGGCGCCGGGTTCGTCCCCGTTGCTCCTGCGCAGGTTGATCCGGTAGGACATCTCCCAGTTGTCCCAAGGCGGACGCGAGTACCAAAGATGATAGAAGCGATAGCCGTAGCCAAGTGAGCCAGCCCACCAGCTCTTCCTGTCCGGCTTGAGTTGGTCGTCCCGCAGGCTGCTTATGACCCGTTCACTAACTCCCCTGAGGAAGCGTGTAACGTCGTCAGCCGCCTTCAGATCGCTATGCGACGTCGGCGGCGTTCCCGGAACACAACTCCAAGGTTCCCGGTCAATCGCCTTCCCATCCGCTCGCTCGATACGCCAGCCAGCGCTCATTGGCTGTATATCCTTGCAATGCCTGATCTTTGCGGTCCGGATACACTTGCCGTCGAGAACATAGCTGGCGGCAGACGCGACCTTATGCATGGTTCCATCGGCCGATATGCGGTCGGTGGCGAACATGCCCGCCTGCATATGTTTGTCCAACTCGTCGTCGAACGGCTGCCCATGTACTGCCTCTGCCTCTGTCACGTCAAATAGGAGGACCTGTTCTACGGTGTGCCCCTCTACCATTACTTCGACCCAGCGAACTTCTACGCCTCGAATATTTCCGCTTCGTTCGGTTACTTCTGATGTCACGACGCACTTCCGTTGTGTAGTCTGGCTGGCAGGAACTGCCGGGCATGTTCATAGAGGCTGTCGGCCATCGACGTAATCTCCGCAACCATCGTCAGCCGTTCTCGCCATTCGGTCGGGATTCCTTCGGCTCCGTAGTGGGCGCCGGCGATCTGGCCGTAGATCGCGGCAGTGGTGTCGGCGTCGTCGCCGAGATTGGCAGCTCGGAGGGCTCCCTCGCGAAAGTCCTGAGATCCGTGGAATGCCCAGAGGGCCGCCTCCATTGATTCCACAACGTAACCCGTACCTTTAATTGACGGGGGGTTTTGCTCCTTGAACGACCCGCCGGCAACCTCGGCAATCTTCTCTGCCAACGGGCGTCGTTCCCAGAGACCCTCGACCGGGCAATAGCGAGGGGAGAGGAGCGTCTCTTTACCGACCCCATACATAGCGCCAACGATCAGGCCGGCGAAGTAGCGGCAAGCGTCAACCGCTTCTTCGGCTCCGTGGGTGGTCCGGGAACTGTCCGCGCTCCTGCTGATCGCTTCGGCAGCATCGCCCGCAAAATACATCGGCACCGGCGCAAGCCGCATAAGCGAACCGTTCCCGGCTGAAAGCGAGTCAGATGAACCGGCGTAGGGGTCTCCGTCCCTACTGAAGCGGGACAATGCACTGGCGATGGTGTTCCCGATGTCAAAGCATTCCCCTGTGGAGGAGAGGTAGCCCTCATCACGCCAACGCACGTAGCGTCGCATCTGGTCCGTAGCGTCATACTCGCCTCTCTCGATGAGGCTGGTGGCCAGGCACAGGGCCATGGACGTGTCATCGGTCCATTGCCCTGGTTCCAGATCAAACGGTCCACCGCCGATCATGTCGTCGATTGGGTTGAAACTGCCGGGCCACTCGAACTCCAGAGTGGTGCCCAGCGCGTCTCCAGTCGCCAACCCCAGCAGGCAGCCGCGAAAACGGTCCTTCGTCTTTAATATGCTCATGCGGTTACCTCTTCTGGCGACGGTTCAGTCCAGTCGCAGACGTACATATTTTGTGCGCTAGTTTTGTGCGAACGAGTTGCAATAACGTTTATTAACTCGCTGCCATCACCCTCGGTCGTCTGGCTCACAGTCGCCCATCCCATGCGCCTATACCGCCCCCTAGGTGGTGGGATATCCGCCTTTGATCACTCTTAGTCGGAGAAGAAATCGTCCAACTGCTTGATGAAGCGGCGCTCCAGGCCGCGTGGGCACTCATCGATGATCAGGTCCGCCGATTGCGTAAAGGCCTGCTCCAGCGACTCGACGCCGTATTTGGAACTGCCCTCCTCGATCCGTCCCAACAGCAATTCATGGGGCTCCCACTCCGTGAGGCCGATGACGACGATCTTGTGGTAGTGGTCGTCACACTTCAGCCCAACGTAGGCTGCCGCCTCACCCTTGCGGACGACGTGGAATTGGGAACCCTTGTACTCCCACATCCGACGAGGCTTCAGTGGAAAGAGGCCGCTATCCTCGGCCATGGTCGTATCGCCGGTCTCACGGTAGACGCGCGTGGCCTCTGCGCGCTTCTCGATTCGCTCAATCTGCTATGGCGTAGCGTTGGGGTTCCTAAAGGGGTTGTCCGTAAATCGAGAGCTCAGTGGCCTGTCGGGTCCGTGATTGTCCGTCATGTATCGTGTCCTTACTTGACTTGGTTATACATTGTCATAGATGTGCAAAGTGCCCGGAAGCTATGTCAGCACCAGGCCAGTCGCCAGTCCCAAGCGCTCGAGTTGCTAGGTGACCTTGGCGTCCGCCGCGAGTGAGATTCGGGCACAACAAAAAGGCCCGCACACATGGCGGCGTGAGAGACGGTGCGGGCTGAAACGCAAAAGGGGCCGCATACACGGTTCAACGCTTCGGACTCCTAGCCTAAGGAGGGCCCCAGACCGATCTCCCGCAGGAGCATGTGGGCGAGGACGAGAAGACGATACTCTTCCGCCTCGTCCACCAGACCGTCGGTCTCGAGGTCCCTGATGAGGTTCTCGGCGACCGGTACCGCCAGATCCTTGCACTGCTCGCACACGGTCCCAACCGGAAGGCCATCCTTCCGCCGCTCCAAATAGTAGTCCACGCCCGTCCGGTCGTCGGTGGAAGTGTAGGGCCTTCTCTTCGCTGGCATAAATGTCGAACAGGTGCATCTTCATCACTTCGTAAGTCCTTTTGGTCTCTGGTGTCACCTCCAACGTGCCATGGTCACGGACCTTCATCTGCTCTCATCCTTTCTGAAATAGAAAAAGGGCCGCATACATGGCCCTGCGTGGGAGGCCGTCGCTCCATCTGCGACGACCCCCCACGTATCTCCGTGCTCTAGCGTCCTACGCCGACCAGCTCCTCATGCCGCTTCCGTTCGAGGCTGAGCGCCCGCTCGAAGAGGGACTCTGAGGCAGGCTTCGGCTTCCGGCTTTGTCCATTCGACTTCACCGGTTCCGCGGCAGTGAACTCCGCCCAGGAGAACAGCGTCCGCTACGGCTCCGGGGTCTCGTCGAGGTGGCCGTTTTCGTTGACAGCGACAGCCTCGTGGCCTTTCACTTTCCTGTCAGTCGGCATGTGGCCAATCTCGAGGACAATCTCGACTGTTGGCCCGATGTCGATGGAGTAGATGTCCTTAGACCGGTCGTAGGTGACGTCGCTTGCCACTTCCATTCGATCCACCGTGTTCCATCGGTAGATGAATCCCGGTCGCTCTCCAACGCCTGGCTCTCGGGAAAACACGACCTTCTGGTCTGAGCCCACCGTGCTGAACTCCGGCCCCAGCAGGGAGGCCGGACGTAAGTGGGCCATCTAACTTCGAACTCTACGGAGAAGGACTCCCCATAGTAGGACAGAAGGAGCCGGGCCGAGCCAATCTACCTCCTGATAGAAGCGTCCGGTCCGCCAGGAGACCATCCAGTGGAATACCGTGGACAACGTTTCCGCACTATCCTCCTGCTCCACTCCGATATCGGTTATCGGTCCGCCTTCGTGGGTCCAGCGAATTTCGCCGGACTGCCTCCAACGTCCTGATGGTCACTCCTCCGTCTCACCTGCCGTATCTTGCCTCGCCATGCGGCATCCTACGCGGGGTTCGGCAAGGATGTACTTCGGGTTGCCCGCATCATCTCCCAGCTTTCGGCGAAGTCTCTTCACGGCGGTGCGGACTGCGCTCGTTCCGCCGGAGTGATTATTACCCCAGACCCGCTGCAACAAAGCGTCGTGGGTCAACACCCGACCGGCAGCCACGGAGAGCTCGACGAGCAAGTCGTACTCGATTGGGGTCAGATGAACCCGACTTCCAGCCACGCTCACGCCGCGTTCAGCGTAGTCGATGGTCAGGTCACTCAGCACGAACGGTCCCGAAGGCTCACCCTGAACCTGTGTCAGCCTCCTGTTCCCGGTGCATCCGACTTCGGCATCTTGTAGCCGACACGAAGCTCGGTGAAGATGTAGGTTGGATTGTCGGCGTCGTCGCCCAACTTGCCGCGAATGACGCTTATGGTGGTGCGTATGGGCCGTACGTCGGCGTCGCCCTCCGAGCCCCAAACCCGTCTCAGCAGGTGTTCGTAGGTCAGCACGCGCCCCGCGTTCATCGATAGCTCGACGATCAACTTGTACTGGATAGCGGTAAGACTTACCGGATTGCCGGCTAGTGTCACAAGGCGTTCGGCATAGTCGATGGTCAGGTCTGCCACCACAAAAGGCACCGACGGCTCGGACGTCGTGCGTCTGCGCAGGGCCGCCCTGATCCGGGCGACAAGTTCCGTAGGCGAGAAGGGCTTGACGACATAGTCGTCGGCCCCCATCTCGAAGGCCCTGGCGACGAGCCGGTCCTGGCCGTAGGCGGACACGAAGATGACCGGCACGTCTCCCGCGGCCATGATGTCCTTCATCAGGTCGAGGATGACCAGATGAGGCTTGTCATCCTCCAGAAGGCGCGGCACATCGCTGGGATCGCTGGTAGCGACGACTGCATAGCCCGACTTGATCAGGGCGTCGCGAATGTACCTGAGCGCCTGTAGGTCGTCGTCCACCGCCAGGATGCGCACCTGTTCCCGCACCGACCTGCGCGAGGGTCTGGTGGAGAACTGAGGGGGCGGCGCCGGGGAGACGAACCCCGCCTCTTCGACCGTCGGAAGGGTGAATGTAAAGGTTGCGCCCAGGCCCGGCCCGTCGCTCTCGGCCCATATCCGTCCCCCGTGCGCCTCGACTATCCCCTTGCAAACCGCGAGGCCCAACCCGGTGTCTCCTCCCTGCTCCTCGCTCTCTATCCGCGAAAACTTCCGAAACAGGTGCGGCAGGCTCTCGGCGGGGATGCCACTGCCATCATCGGAGACCGACACCGAAACCTGGAGGTCGCCGGGCGCGGCACTCACCCTTATGGTGGCCGTCTCCGGTGAGTGCCTGGCCGCGTTGGCCAGCAGGTTGCCAAGCACCTGGACGATGCGCGATCTGTCCGCCATGACCCAGGGCAGGTCCGGCGGGACGTCGATGCGAAGGTCGTGCCTCTGCCCGCCGATACGGAAGGCGTTCCCGGCCTCGGCCGTCAGCACCGTGAGGTCTGTCGGCCCCGGGAAGACGGACAGGGTGCCCGTCGCTATGCGAGCCACATCGAGGAGATCTGCGATCAGCGCGCGCATCCGGTCGGTCTGTTCGAAGATAATCCGATGGAATTGGCGCACCTCGGCCGGGTGCATGCCTGAGAACTCGTCCAGCAGCGCGGACACGGCGCCCCTGACAGTAGCCAGGGGCGTGCGCAGCTCGTGGCTCACCATCGCTAGGAACTCGGCCCGCAGCCGCTCGATCTCCTCCAGAGGGG
>JAKZUY010000094.1:0-2719 GCA_047516345.1 Dehalococcoidia bacterium
CTGGGGGTCAACTTGATCCCACCGCCGATCTTCCTTCCGTCATTCATGAACTTCCAGGTCGAGACGATCCAGGCGATGGGTATGTTCGAGGGTCTGCTGCAAGCGTCGCACGTTGATCCTCCCTACGTTAACCGGGACTACAGCCTGTTCAACGAGGGCATCGCCCAGTCGTGGGAAATAGCGTCTGATCTCTCCACCCTGACATTCAACCTGCGGCCGGACGCAAAGTTCCACAAAGGTTGGGGCAACGTGACCGCTGAAGATGTTGTGTGGAGCTTCGAGAGTGTGATGAGTGAGGGCACCCGGTCGACACGCGGACCCCAGATTCGTGAATGGGCCGCCTGGGAATCGACCGAGGACTCGGGTTGGAATGCGGTCGACGATCAAACCGTCGTCGTTAACCTGACAAACCTTCTCCCCACCTGGGCTTCAGCATTAAGCAATGTCGGCGGCGGCACACCTGTCATCGTGTCCAAGAAGTTGTTCGACGAACGCGGCGAGAACTCCGCGTTGACGACATCGGTTGGCACGGGACCGTTGAACGCGATTGAGTGGGTGTCTGACGATCACATTCTTGCCGTTCCGTTTGAGGAACACTACCGCGTGGTACCGAACGTCAATTCGGTCAGATGGGTCCTTATGCCGGAGCCTTCGACGCAGATTGCAGCGTTCAGGACGGGCGAGATTCACATGGCGCCCATGGCGCCCAGATTCGCAGTCCCTGCTCTTGAGGCCGTGGACAACTCCTGGGCAAGAGAGATCGGCGCCGGAAATCCACAGACCGTGCTCTTCGCCGGTAACTACTGGGCGGAGACTGACCAGAACGGGGACCCGATCAACTACTCAAGACCCGGATTCCTTCCTGACGACGATCACCCGTGGATTGGCGACCCCCGCGACGAACAGTCGATGGAGGAGGCGAGGAAGTACCGCTTGGCTCTTGCCATGGCTGTGGACCGCGAGCAGCTGCTAAAGGATGCACAAGGCGGATTCGGCTGGGCCGCGTACACACGCATGGACATTCACCCGGGGAATCCACTATTCAAGGACGAATGGATCATTCCGTACGATCTTGATTTGGCCAAACAGTACATAGCTGAGTCGCGGACAGGCGAGTGCGGCAGCTTTACCATGCACATCGCCAACGATCGGGCAATGGACTTCGATGTCGGACAGGCTATCGGCCAGTTCTGGCGTGCGCTGGGTTGCGAGGTCCAGTTCGACCAGACCGGATACCGGACGGCCCGCCCGAAGCTGGTCAACCGCGAAAAGCAGATCCCATGGATGCAGACCATAGGCAGAGGGTTCCTCCCTGATGCCAGGGTATGTTGCGGCTGGCCGTCGGCTGGGTACAACGAAGGTCTGGAGTGGACCGACGAAATAATCGCCAAAGCACAGTCAAACCTGGATCTGGCGAACACAACGTACGAGCAACGAGTCCAGACCAACATCGAGATTCAGGACTGGTTCACCAAGTGGATGTTGGTGTCGCCTTACACGGTCCTGCCGACGATTGTGGTCATCAGGCCGGAAGTGGCCTCATGGGAGCCGTACGGCACCAATGGACCGCTGGTCAACAACCTGGCTTCCGTTGTCATGAAGTAAATCCAGTCGATATCGTTCGTAAGGCTCTGATGGCGGGCGGCAGTTCAAGAATCTGCCGCCCGCTTTTTGTCTGAAAGAAAACTGTGCAGGCAACGCGTACGGGACATAGCGGGGCCGGAGAACCCAGTTGAAGCGTTTTCTCGCAAAACGGCTGATCGCCTCGATAGTGATCATGTGGTTTGCCACCGCTGTGGTGTTCGGGCTCTCGAGGGCGGCCGGCGATCCGACTTTTCTGTTCATAAGCGAGTACACGACCGATGAGGTGATAGCTGAGTGGCGTAAGGAGTTCGGTCTCGACCGCCCATATCCGATTCAGTACCTCTCATGGCTTGGCACGGCGATTCGGGGCGACTTCGGTGCCTCGCTGAATGAGGCCCGGCCGGCAATCGACGTAGTGGTTCAGAGGCTTCCGGCGACATTGCAACTGGCCGCGGTGTCTTTCGTGTTCGCGATCGCCATTGGCATCCCCATTGGCGTACTTTCCGCCGTCAAACGCGGCTCCTGGTGGGACCTTGGGGGAAGA
This sequence comes from Dehalococcoidia bacterium, assembly GCA_047516345.1. Taxonomy (GTDB): domain Bacteria; phylum Chloroflexota; class Dehalococcoidia; order Lucifugimonadales; family Lucifugimonadaceae. The sequence continues at coordinate 2,129 of JAKZUY010000094.1, forward strand.
GTATTTGCCCTGATCGGTCAGGCCACACCCAATTTCTGGATGGGCATCATGCTCGTCCTGCTCTTTTCGGTCCAGTTTGAGTTGTTGCCGACATCAGGTCGCGGCGGACTTGACCACTACGTACTGCCGGCCATCACGCTTGGCTCCGGTTCCGCCGCGGGACTGGTCCGCCTCACGCGGTCGGCAATGCTAGAGATGCTTGACTCCGAGTTCGTCAAGTTTGCGCGGTCAAAAGGCGTGCCGGCACATACCGTTGTGTGGAAGCACGCCTTTCGCAACTCGCTAATCGTGCCGGTTACGTACGCCGGACTCATCCTCGCGGCGTTCACGACCGGCACCGTGGTCGTCGAAACGGTGTTCGGCTGGCCGGGCATAGGGCGGCTTGCGGTCACTGCCATCAACGACAATGACTTCCCTGTAATGAGCGCCACGGTCCTGTTGTTCACGTTGATGTACCTGGTCGTGAACTTTATTGTCGATATTTCGTACGCTCTAATCGATCCGCGAATCAGGCGGGCGTAGAGGCCTTCGATGGCTACCCTTGGCGCAGAAGTAGAATTCGTCCACTCCGAAATCGGGGGCCGGACGGCG
>JAKZUY010000095.1:0-3706 GCA_047516345.1 Dehalococcoidia bacterium
CAACGCCAAGGACCCGCCCAAGAAAAGACCCGTGAAAATCTACCTCGGACCGCCGGACGACAGCCCGCGCCAATGCCGGGACCCCGGCGACTTCCAAAGCGCGATCGACGGCATCTGGTCAGCCGCCCCCTTCTGACCGCGCCATGAATCGGGATGGCGTTGTCCCAACTAGTCCGGCCGGTCTCCGCAGTCGCGGACCCTGCCCTCGTTATGGCTTGCCCGCACTCGATGGGCGCCGCAGGGAATGCAGCGTGAGTGGAGTGTGGGGGCTAATTGGGGAGGGTTATGCCGACTCCTTGCTGCCTGGCCAATTCATAGACGACGTGTCCGGCAGCGAGATCTTCGAGCGCCAGTCCCTGCGACTCGAACAGCGTGATCTGTTCCGATGACGCCCTGCCCTGCCGGTTACCACCGACCACGTCGTGAATCGGTATGGCGTTGTCCCAACTGAACCGGCCGGTCTCGGCCGCCCGCATGAGTTCTCCACACTCATACTTCGCCTGTTCGACGTCATCCACTGCGACTACGTCACACTTGGCGATCGCGGCGGTGTCGAGTTCGCGCTTTAGCCAGGAGTTGTTGCCCGCGGCGTTGATGTGCATGCCCGGAGCGACCATGTTGCCGGTGATAACCGGATCGACAGAATTAGTGACCGCGACCAGAACGTCAACTCCATCTGCGCATTCGGCGCCTGAGTCAGCCGGATCGACGGCGATGCCCAGTCGTTCCGACATTCGTTTTGCGAATCGATTGCGATTGTCTTCGTTGCGGCTGAAGACCTTCCCTGACACAACATGGCACGCGGTTGCTATGGCTTCGAGTTGAGTTTCAGCCTGGTACCCGCTTCCGATCACCCCCACCGTCAGTTCACCTTGGTTCGCCATGTAACGGGTGGCCACGCCCGAAGCGGCGCCGGTACGAATCTGGCCCAGCCGGCTCGCTTCCATCAGGAGAAGCAACCCCTCTCCGCGCGTCGAATAGATTGCCACGTGGAATCTGGCCCCGCCCGGTCCGGCCGTGTACGACTTGTGACCGACTATCCCCTTGTCCGGCCACGATGCGGCCATAAAGTTGTACGAACCTCGCCCGATGGGCAGGCGCGAACGCGGGGAGTTAAATACTTCACCGCGGGCCCGTGCCTTGAACGCCTCATCCAGCGCATCGACGGCCATCTCCATATTGAGAAGTCCGTCCACGTCCGCCTCAGTCAGGTAGATGGTCATATCGTCTCCTTGTCCCGCCATCCTCGCAGGGATCGCGTGGGAATGATTGAGTCACACAGTCCCGCCCCAAATGATCGGAACTCCCCATGAATGTACTCCGACGGAACCCCAATTAAAAACGGTTGTCGCCGTATGGCAGTCTCACCCAGGTCTACGGCAATGACGCAATTGTTGCTATGGTTCGGCAGCCCGACACGATATCGGTGCGGCGCAGGATGGCCGGACCTCTGCCATTGCGGACGAAGTCACTACTTTGAAGAAAAACGGAAACGAACAAGGCGGCGAAGACAGGGTCCCGCGCCCTGAACGGGCGAACCGGGGACGCCGCATGGCAAGGGGCCGGCTCGGATCGATCGTTCCGGCCGGGATGGTGTACGCGGTTGCCCCGACCACGGCCGCGATCATGGGCGATTCGCTGATGTACGTGGTCCTGCCGACCGCAGTGATTGAATTCGGTGTTGGCGAAACTTTTGGGCTTGCGACTTCATTCTGGATTGGTCTGGCGTTAAGCATTAATCGTTTTATTCGCCTTGCAAGTAACGCGTTCGCCGCATCGGTTTACCACCGATTCGGGGTGCGATGGCCTTTCGTTATCTCGGCGGCGACTGGAGCTCTGACAACACTCGCCTATGGCCTTGGAAGCGGCCTCGCCGTCCTGCTGCTTGCCCGAGCGGTTTGGGGGGTGTCGTACTCGCACCTGCGGCTCGGGGCGCATCTGACCGCGTTCAGCGTTGGCACATCCGCAATGCGAGGGCGGCTTATCGGCTTCTTCAACGCAGGGTCGCGAGGCGGGAGCCTGATAGCGGTTACCGCAGGCGCCGCACTGTTCGAGCAAACCTCCAGGGGAGTCGCGTTCACGGTCTTGGCCGGCGTGGGCATGCTTGGCGTAGTCATGGCGATGCGCGTCCCGAATCTGAAGCCTCGCCGTCCACGCGAGACCAGCGAAGTGAAGCGCGGCCGTTTTAGTGTCTGGGACGTGGCGGTTTCGAGATTGCCGGACCAGGCCAGGAAAATCCGGCTTTCGCTTTTGTCGATTAGCTTGATGAGCTTTGCCGTTGCTTTCGCCGCCAACGGACTGGTAATCGCCACGCTGTCGACATATCTGGCCGAACTGGTCGAAGGCGAGCGTGAAGTGTTCGGAGTGTCGATCGCGGTAGTAACTCTGGCGGGTTTGCTGGTGGGGGTCCGCTGGTTTGCCGATCTCGGACTTGCGCTGCCGCTCGGGCACCTGTCAGATCGCCTGGGCAGGCGGCGTTCGATCGCTTACGGCATGGCGGCAGTTGTAGCGGCCCTTGCTGTCTTATCTACCTACGACACGGTGGAGGTGCTGGTCGTTGTCATGCCGATTCTCTTCGTGGTCGCCGTCGGTCTCAGCACGTCGCTCGATACTGCCCTTGGCGAGACGTCGCCCAACGAGACGCGACCTGCTGCGATGTCGAGGTATTCAACGTGGCAAGACCTCGGCGCTGCGATGGGACCGGTCACCGGATTCCTGATCGCCGACAGAATCGGATTCCAGGGCGGCTTTCTCGTCGCGGCCGTCCTCCTGGCGAGCACCTACTCGCTTTACATCGTCGCCACCGGCATTCCATGGCGGCGGGCGCCTGCATCGTAGGCGCGGCTTTCGTGTGAGAAACTTCGGCGGCTGTCGGCGACGAGATCGGGACGCGTAGTTGGCGTTTCGCCAGTGATCAGGCACGCGCTTCGACTACGGGCGCCCCCATTACGGGTGCCCCCATGTCGACCAGCACTTTGCGGAGATCGACCACCTGATCCCGCAACATGGCGGCCTTTTCGAACTCCAGCTCTTTCGCGGCCGCCAGCATCTGTTTTTCGAGGTCCTTGACGAGCCGTGTGAGGTCGTCTTTCGGCAGATCGCCGGCGGTCACGTATGGCGCCTTGGTCTCCGCCACTTGTCGTACCCGGTCGGTGATGCCTTTTACTTCCTTGACGATGGACCTGGGCAAAATGTTGTGTTCGGAGTTGTAGGCGCCCTGGATCACTCTCCGCCTGTCGGTCTCGTCGATCGCCCTCCGCATCGAGTCGGTAACTCTATCGGCGTACATGACCACGTGGCCCTCGATGTGCCTCGCTGCCCGCCCGATTGTCTGTACGAGTGAGGTGTCTGACCGCAAAAAGCCTTCTTTATCGGCGTCGAGGATGGCTACGAGTGAAACTTCCGGAAGGTCCAGGCCTTCTCTCAGCAGGTTGATTCCGACAACCACATCGTAGACGCCGAGTCTCAGGTCACGAAGGATTTCCGACCGTTCAAGTGTGTTGATCTCCGAGTGCAGATAGTGGACCCTGATTCCCAACTCACGCATGTAGTCTGACAGTTCTTCCGCCATCCGTTTGGTAAGTGTTGTCACCAACACCCGCTCGTTGCGGTCGACGCGCTGCTGAATCCGTTCCAGCAGGTCGTCGATCTGCCCTTTTGTTGGGTGTAGCTCGACACTCGGGTCGATCAGGCCGGTCGGTCTGAT
>JAKZUY010000096.1:0-4434 GCA_047516345.1 Dehalococcoidia bacterium
GCGAATTCGCCTTGCCTGAGTGTCAGGCCCACCTTGCTGAAACCGAACTCGTTGATCAGTGTCGCAATCGTTTCCTCGCAAGCCTCGTGGTCCAGTCCACCGGCGCCCGGAGTGTTCGGTGTCTTGACGTCCAGGCACAGATCGGCGTCCTCACGACCGCCCAGTAGAACGTCCACATTGGCCATGAGCGGCCGCATCACCTTGCGCGCCTCGTCCGGGCTCCACAGGGCGGACCTGTAATTGAGGTCGCAGCTAACGGTCAAACCGGCTGCCTGCGCGGCGGCGGTTGCCTCCCCGCACACCGCTGCCGCCGACTCCGACACAGCCGCGGAGATACCAGTGAAATGGAACCAGTCCGCGCCGTCGAAGACTGTCTGCCAGTCGATGTCGCCGGGGCGCAACTCTGAGAACGCGCTTCCCTTTCGGTCGTAGACGACTTTGGATGGCCGTACCGATGCGCCGGTCTCCAGGAAGTACAGGCCAAGCCTGTCGCCGCGCCAAATGATCTTCGAGGTATCGACGCCGTATTGGCGCACGTAGTTGGCCGCGGCCTGGCCGAGTTCGTTGGGCGGGAAGGCCGTAACGAACGCAGCGTCTACTCCAAAGTGGGACAACGCCACGGCGACGTTGCTCTCTGTTCCGCCGTATATGAGCTCCCATTGGCGCGCCTGCGTGAATCGCTCGTGGCGCGGCGCGGCGTTGCGCATGAGAACCTCGCCAAACGTGATTACCCTCTTCGCCACCGTCGGTGCCACCTTATTCTCACGGCGCCGCTACGGGCCCGCGTCTCTTCTATCGAATTTTGCTAACGTCCGGCCCTGATTTCGCGTATTGACGACACCACGCTGCGGCATCGTCGCTCGAGCTCATCCCAGGCGCGCCTTGTCACTATGTCGCTCGTTATCAGGGACGAGCCAAGGCCCACGGCTATCGCTCCTGCATCAAACCACTCCTGAAGCGTCTCGCGCCCGACGCCTATCCCTCCGGTCGGCATGATCGACGACCACGGCATCGGTCCAAGCAGGTCTTTCACGAAACAGGGTCCGCCCGACGCCTGCGCAGGAAAGAGCTTCACTATTTCGCAGCCGAGCTCCTCGGCATACGAAATTTCGGAAGCCGTGCCGCACCCGGGGATGTAAGCCACCTTGCGCCGGTTGCACAAGCGGGCAACTTCGGGGTTGGTATTGGGACCCACGATGAGCCGGGCGCCCAAGTTGACGTAGAGGGCGGCGGTCGCCGGGTCGAGCACAGTACCGGCCCCGAGTATCGCCTCGGGCGCCTCGCTCCCGACGGCCTTGTGCATGGCGTTAAACACCTCGTGAGCGCGGTTTCCCCGATTGGTGAATTCGACTACCCGCATGCCGCCGCTCACGCAGGCCCGGGCGATCGCTACGGAGTCGTCGACGTCCGAGACGTGAAAGACCGGTACCGCCCCTATATCGGCAATGGCGTTATATACGTTCAGTCTGGATTGGCCAGCCAACTTTTACCCGATCACTGCGCATCTGAATGTCCGGTTGTCACCGGTGGTCGCAGAAACATAATCCTCGCGCCCACTGCCATCCGCTAGCCTGGGCGCTGCCTCGAATCTGGAGTGTATGCCAGCGTCGGCCCCGCCGCGAAGTACGGTACCAGCATGTAACCTTCGATTTCACATATACAGCTTGGCAGGACGAGACATGGAAATTATCTCAGTTAAGGAAAAACTGGCGGCCGGTGAGCCGTCGATCGGAACATGGTCGTCATCGGGCGATCCGACGGTGGTCGAGGTGCTTGCGCGCACCGAACTCGATTGGATCAACCTCGACTTCGAACACAATCCGATCGATGTATCGACGGCGATTCACTGCCTGCGCGCCTTGGGCGGGACCGGCAAGGCGCCTTTTGCCAGGATCCCATGGAACGATCCGGTGTGGATCAAGCGAGTGCTGGACATAGGCTTTCTCGGAGTGGTCGTGCCGGACGTCAAGAGCCCGGACGATGCACGCAGGGCCGTGGCCGCGGCCCGCTACCGGCCTGACGGCGTGCGGGGCATCGGCTCGTCGCGCGGAATGCTTGTGTACGGCGACGATTACTACGCACGGGCCAACGAAATGGTGACGGTGGTGTGCATGATTGAGGACGCCGGAGCGGTGGCGCAGATCGACGACATCCTGGCCGTTCCGGGCGTCGACGTGGCGTTTATCGGGCCGAACGACCTCGCCAACACGCTCGGCGTGCCGGTCGGTATCGACAACCAACACCCAGACCACGTTGCGGCGGTGCAAAAGGTGGTGGAAGCTGGCAAGCGGGCAGGGGTGCCTACCGGGATCCATTGCGGAGACGGCGCCGAGGTGGCGAGGCGGATCGAGCAAGGCATGCAGTGGATGCCGTTAGCCTCAGACGTGCGCGTCCTCAGGTGGGGATTCGACCAGCAACTCGCCGCGGTGAAGGCCGGAGCCTCCGAGGCAGGCGGCGACGAATCGGGAACATTTTACTAGGCCCTAGACCAGCGCCTCGCCGTTCAGCTTGACCACATTGCCGCGCTGTACCACGGTGGCGGCGTTGATCAACTCGCGGATGTTGGAGGCCGGGTCTCCCCGGAACGCCGCGAGGTCGGCAATCTTGCGGGGCTCTATCCGGCCGACGTCGTCCCCGACGAGCAACGCTTCGGCGGTGTCCGCGGTGTTGGCCCGGATCGCTCTCCAGGTGTCCCACCCGAGCCACTCGTGGAATGACCACGCGTTGGCCCCTGAGTTGGCGTGGTCGGAGTACGGCATGCCCATGTCGAGGCCAGCCGTGAAGCGGACCCCGGCTTCGCTCATGCCCATGATGGTTTCGATGTGCTCCTCTTCGGTGATCGTCACCTGCTGTACCGACCACGGCTTCATCGGAATAGTGTCTTCCTCAGCGGCACGCGCCTCGTCCCCGAGGAGGTGGTGCCCGATCGTCGGGTCCACCCATTGGCCGTTTTCCGCCATCTGCTCTGCGACCCGCGGATCGAACGCCAGCTTCTTCGCCGGGTCGGAGTCGAGCCATCGGGCGTGTATCAGGTGATGAATTCCTGCCTCGACGCAGTTTCGCGTGCCCTGCGCCGACAACGTATGGGCGACGATCTGCACATTGAGCCGCTCTGCTTCGTACACGGCCGCGCGCAGCGTGTCGACGTCGTACTGGGGCATACGGGGGTTTGCGGTGGGTGTGAACATGCCGCCTGTGGCCATCATCTTGATGGCCCGCGCGCCGAGTTTGACCTGCTTGCGAATCGCATGCACCACCTGCTCTTTGGTGTCTGCCTCCGTGCCGAAGAACCAGCAGTGGCCGGACGTGATTGTGATTGGTGTACCGGTGCAGATCAGCCGCGGGCCAGGGATAGCGCCGGATTCTATGCCGTTCAGGACGGCAAACGACACGTCGTTCCGAGCGCCGATGTCCCGCACCGTGGTGGTCCCGCTCATCAGGATCCGTCGCATGGCGTTGGTGGCCCGCATGAGCAGCCTGTCCGGCTTCTCGGTTAGGGCCTCTTCCTGTGCGTTGGGCCCCGCGGAACAGTGCATGTGGCAGTGTGCGTCGCAAAGACCCGGCAGGAGCGATACGTCTCCCAGGTCCAGGACCGTATATTTGGACCCGATGTCCGACGGGAGCTGCGACGCAGGCGTTACTGCCGTAATACGGCCGTCGTCGACAAGAACGGCGTGGTCCAGCAGCCATCCGGAGACCTCTGCGTTGGCGACTCGGGAAGCGATGAAAACTGTATTTTTTGGCACGATAACTCCTGTCGGCCGCATAACCCCGCAGCCGCGGCCATGATTCTACGCGCGGTAAGGGTCTGAGGGTGAGGCTGCCGCCACGTCCTGCGAGACACCGCTGTGGGACGATATTGTGTGCTTGCATTATGCTGTCTAAAATGTCATTATGCTTTCATGACAGTGCAGATCACAATAAGAGGCGTCCCTGAGGAAGTCCGAGATAAGATTGCGGCCCGCGCCGCGAGTCGACGCCAATCCATGCAGGAATTCCTGCGGGGTGAGTTGGAGCGGCTCGTAGCGAAACCGTCGATTGAAACGTGGCTCGAAGAGGTCCGCGAGCGCAAGGCGGCCACGGGGACTCGAGTCTCTACTTCCAGCATCCTTCGCGCACGCGACGCAGACCGGGCTTGACCACGGTCGTCGACGCATCTGTTCTCGTTGAGGCCCTAGTCGACTCGGGGCACGACGGCCGATGGGCGGAATCGATAATTGGCCAGGGTGGGCTGGCCAGTCCGGAACTTGCGCTGGTCGAGAGCGCCAATATACTGCGCCGTCTGGCGCAGTCCGGCCACCTCTCAAGCGTTGAGGCGGCCATCGCTTTCCGCACCCTGCTCCGGCTTAACTTGGAGCTCTTCCCATTCATGCCGTTTGCAGAGCGAGTATGGGAGTTGCGCGAAAACCTGACCAGCTATGACGCCTGGTACGT
>JAKZUY010000097.1:0-8713 GCA_047516345.1 Dehalococcoidia bacterium
CTGTAAGGCGACAATGTCGCGCAAATCAGTTACCTACGCCAGAATGATGCCCACGCAACCGGCGCCTGAGTTCCAGCTTAGTTGCGGGTGATTCTCAGGTCAACGCAAGCGATCGACTGTAGACCGCTCAATTCGTGCAAGCGCGTCTGGCCGATGTCGACGTCAAAACTGATCGCGGGCAGTACATCTCAGACTATGTTCGCACTATTATCTATGCTGGTCGTGCACGATGGAGAACCCGCCTATACGCGGCTGGCAGGAATTCGGAGGTGAACATGTTACTCAAAGGCAGAACCGCGCTGGTAACCGGTGCCAGTTCGGGCATCGGCCGGTCCATCGCCGTCGAATTCGCACGCGAGGGCGCCAACGTGTCGATAGTTGATGTTCAGGAGGCGCCCAAGCGGGGGAAGTACCACGAAAAAGACGTTACGACCACGACCGCCCGGGAGGTCGAACTCGTCGGGGGCAATGCCGTATTTCACGAGGTAGACGTGGCCAACGCAGACGAACTGAGCCGCGCAGTAGATGCCACTGCGGACAGATTCGGATCTCTGGACATCCTCGTCAACAACGCCGGCATTCACGTGCCGGGCGGGATCGAGGAGCTCGCGGTCGAGTCGTGGGACAGGATCATGGCGGTTAACCTTCGGGCCGCATACATCGCCATCAGGACCGCAGTACCCCATCTGAAACGGTCCCCAGGCGGCCGGATCATCCAGATCGGTTCGATCCACGGATACGGTGGCGGCCTCGGCCCTGCATACCCGGCCACAAAGGCCGCCGTAACCAACATGGTCCGCGACGCAGCCGTGGAACTCGGGCGGCACGGCATTACCGCCAATACGATCTGGCCCGGCTACATCGAGACTGCCATACAGGACTATCTAACGCCGGACGACATCTCCACTTACCGGGAAGCCGTCCCTCTTCCACGCCTGGGAATACCCAGAGACATTGCGCGGGCGGCCGTATTCCTGGCTTCGGATGACGCCGAGTGGATTACAGGCGCCACACTCGTCGTCGACGGCGGTCACCTGGCGCGGACCTGATCGCCTGCCCAGCGACCTGGACCTTAGGACAAGATCTCGCTGGTTTGCAAGGGAAAGATTTCGGCTCTTGTTATGTTTGCCAGCGACGCCCTGCCTTGGGCAACTCTTGCGGTCAGCCACAACCACATCGTCGCCGCGCGTGCGGATCGCAAACTTCGTCACGCACCCACTTATTCGCGGCTGAGCATCTTGACATCAGCGGGACAATACATCATGATGCCTACATGAGAACCACACTGACACTCGACGATGACATAGCGCACTCCCTGAAAGAACGGGCAAGGCTTCTAAACAAGCCGTTCAAGCAGGTGGTGAACGACGCGCTGCGCCGCGGAATATCTCCCGCCGTACGGGAAACTCCGGCCCCATACCGGGTTGTACCGCATCACAGCGGATTCGTCCCCGGCGTAGACCCGTTACGGTTGAATCAATTAAACGACGAACTAGAGGTCGAGGACTTCCTTGAACAAGAAGCGAGGTGATAGTTCCCGACCTCAACCTCTTGCTCTATGCCCACAACGATGGGGCGCTCCGACACGACTCCGCAAGGCGATGGTGGGAAGACTTGGTCAACGGCTCAGTCATAGTCGGCCTTCCGTGGGTCGTATCGACCGGCTTCATAAGACTGCTGACTCATCCCAAGGTGCTCAGCCATCCGGCGACCCCCTCGGAAGCGGTTGACTTCGTGCGCGAGTGGTTCAACTTCCCCCACATTATGCCGATCAACCCCGGCGCCGACCACCTCACGATTCTGCGGCGGAATCTAGTCGCCGCCGGTGTCGGCGGGAATCTGACAACCGACTCACACATCGCCGCCCTGGCGTTGGAGTACCAGGCAGAAGTCCACACCAACGACAACGACTTCAGACGTTTCCCCGGACTGAGATGGCGCAACCCCCTCTAATCGGGGATTGCCCGCTTACCGCAATCTTCCGCTCGGCCCCGCCGGCGAAACCCGCTTGACAGCCCGAGGCAACTAGACCGAAACGTCTGAGATCAACACCCACATGGGTTGCCGGCCAACGTACGTAGTCGTCAGGTGATCAAGGCGGCCGGATGTTTGGTCGATACGGTACGAAGCAAGCTCTCCCGAATCTAGCCCGCCCACAAGCATGCAAGAGCCCGATGGGTCGATGCCAAATGCTCGCGGCGTCGGAAGGGTTGGTTCCGCTCCAAGGAAAGCCAACGACCCGGTATCCCCATCGACTGCGTACATAGCGATGCTGTCATGGCCGCGGTTCGACGCATACAGATTGCGGCCAGACGGGGTGATCCTGATCTGTGCGCACGAATTGTTGCCGTCAAACCCGCCGGGCAGCGTGGAAACGGTCTGGAACGGTGTCAGAGTCCCTGCGGCAGAGTCGAACCGGTAAGCGGTCACGCTAGAGCCTTGCTCATTGTCGAAGTAAACGAATCTCCCGTTTGGGTGATAACAGTAGTGCCGGGGACCGAAACCTTCCGGCTGTTCGACCTGCAACGGTTCATTATCCGACAGCCGCCCGGATTCGGGATCGAACAAAAACTGAAAGATCGTGTTCGATTCACCCACGTGAGGCAAGAAGGTGAATCTGTTTGTCATATCCACCTGAACACAGTGGGCCTTGTGCATCGTCTGCCGCCACATGACGGGGTCCGGCAATGCCGCGCCGGTCTCGTCAATCGCGTGCACGGCAACAGCGCCCGCGCCGTAGTACGCAGACAGGAGGAACCGCCCTGTCCTGTCCGTCGAGATGAAGCAGGGATCCGAGCTCAGTCCGATCGTCCCCATGTGCTCGATTTGGCCGTTAGCGGGATCGACCCGAAAGCTCGACATCTCGTACGTCGAACGTATAGCCGCATACAACCGCTGCCCGTCCGGCGAAATGGCGAGAGGGCCGGGGCCGCCGGACAGTTCTGTTTCGTCAACGAGTTCAACGACGCCTGTCCGGCAATTGAGGGCTAGGGTCGCTATCTTGTTGTCGTCGGCCAGCGCAACGTAAGTGATCAGTCTGGATTGCATGATTGGCCGCCGTTAACGGTGAAAGCCAGGTCGTCGGGGTGTCATCCCGCTACCAACTTGTATTGACTCGCCGCCTGTCCTCCGGCGGGTAACCCCAGGGGCATCCTCACGTCCAGGGCCAATGGCCTGCCTTCTCTTGCCACCGTGTCCAGGCCGTCTGCCACGGCAGCCCCCACGCGTGCCTCGTCGTCGACACGGATCCCCTCGACCCCGAACGACTCCGCGAGACCCACCACGTCGATGCCACCCAACACCACGCCTTCGTAGAGACGTTGTTTGTTCATCTCCCCTCCTGCCCCGTCGAATGCGCCGGCGACGATGCCGTAAGACCCGTTGTTGGCGATTACGTACAACACCGGAATGCGGTGATGCGCCGCCGACCAGAAGGCCGAGTCGGAGTAGTAAACCGAACCGTCTCCGACAAGCCCTATGACGGGCAAGTCAGGCGCCGCCAACTTTGCGCCGAGTGGTGCGCCCATACCGTAGCCCTCGGATCCTCCCGCTGGCCGCGTGTAAATCACCGAGCCGCCGTCCTCTTTGGCATTGACGCACTCCAGCGGTATGGCGAACTGTTCGGTCGTTATGATTCCGCCCCCAGCCTGTTCGAGCGCCGTGTCGATTGCGTCAAGAAGTGCGATCGGCCCAACCTGGCCTGTATCAAGTGCGGTCGGCTGCAGTCGGGTCCGGTTGGCTGACTTGAGTGCGGCCGCCTGTTCGCGTGCCCAAGCGCGGCGCTCGTCGTACCGGGCCAGTTCGAACTCGCTCCGCACCAGTTCGTTAAGCCGTTCGACTGTGCGTCCTTCATCGGCATACACGGCGAGGTCCAACTGTGGGATGTTCTTGAATACGTCCACGTCTGACCCAATTGCGGCCACGCTCTTGGCGCTCTTGAACTGATCGAAATCTCCCCCGCTGCCGCTGCCGCCGTGCCTCACGCCAATGCAAACGACGTGGTCAGGTTCGAGATCGACCACCGGCCCGCGAAGGTATCCGCAGTGAAGCGGATGTGCCGGGGAGACGCCCCGGAGATCGCCCCACATCGTCGCTACCGCCGCTCCGAAGTGCTCGGCCAGAGCCGCCACCGCGCGCTCCCCGCCACTCTTCCAGACACCGTCGCCGACGTAGATCAAGGGCCTTTCAGCCTCGTGAAGCCCGCGGGCAAGCGCTTCCAGGTCATCGTCCGAGGGGTACCCAGCCTTGACGTCCCTGGCCGCGCCGTCGATAAGCCCTGTAGTTACTTCCTCGCCACCCAGCATGCGATCGTAAACGGCCAAATGTACCGGCCCCATCGGCGGCGTGGTAGCAACCATGATCGCTCGTTCTATGGCAGACGGCAGCCCTTCCGGCTCTATGACCGTCCAGCTCGCTTTCGTAAAGGGCGCCGAGATTAACGTAGGTCCGGCGTTATGGCTGAGGTCCAGCGCGACGCGGTCTGCGAAGCTGCCAGTGTCTCCGTGAAACGTCAGAACCACCACCGGCAGACCGCCATTCCACACGTTAATCAACTGACCGAGGCATTGGGCTAACCCTGAACCGAGGTGCACCGACATTACAGCCGGTTCACCCCATGCCTGGGAATATCCGCCTGCCATAGCGGTGACGGAACCCTCATGCAGCGCCAGGATGCCGTGAATTCGGTCATTTGCGTACAGTGCGTCGAAAAACCGCGCCTCACGAGAGCCGGAGTTGTAAAACAGGTGCTTGATCCCCGAACGCACGAGCTGCTCAACGATGATTTGCGACGGGTTGCCGGTGAAGCTTCGGATGGCCATTTAGCGATGTTCCCTCGTTCGGTGCATGTGATCGACGTAGCTGGCGTTCAACTGGACTTGCCCCCGCCACCTTAAGTCCGGCAAAGTTTATACGGGTGAGCCTATACGCGAACGGCGCTTGTTGTGTGGTCGATTCTGGGAAACCTGGGTACGACACCCTGGCGGCACCACAGCGCAGGTGTGTCGGCTGAAATAAACCGGCTAATCGACCGGCGCGGCAGACAGTTCGCGGTAATCGCCAATCGCGGCCTGATAAGAATCGGGCGTATTGAGGTCGAGGCGCACGATCCGAGTGTCAAAGTCAATCGGATTCATCTGACCCGCGTGACGACGAACGACTTGCCGGATCCCTTCTTTGGCTTCCGTTATATCCAAAAGTTCCTGCCTCAGCGTCGCACTGAACACGAGCGGATGGCCTCCCCGCCCCCGGAACCGCGGCGAGGTAACCGAAGCACCCGCGAATAGGTGACTACTGACGACGCGCCTGACTATCCAATGTGGGCGCGGCTGGTCGACGGCGAGAATGACGATCGCAGCGGCCGTGGCGCCAACCGCTCGAACCCCGGTGCGAACCGATGTCGTTTTACCTTTTCTGTAGTCCGGATTATGTACGACCTGAACCCCGGAAGTTTTCAAGAAAAGGCGCGACACAGCCTCACCTCCTGCGCCGGTAACCACGCACACCTCGTCGACGCCCCCTCGGAGCAACGACGCGACCTGATACTGGACGAGAGTCGTGCCCTGCCACCGCAACAACGGCTTGGGGCGTCCCATCCGGAGCGACTCACCGGCGGCCAACAACACGGCCGCGACGCGGGGTTGCGGCCCGGGACGGCCGGGATCGACGGGTGGGCCAGGTTCGGGCACAGGATCCGGGGACGGCAAACGCCCGGCTCTTATTCGCCGACTGCTACCGGTACTCGGGCTTGTGCTTCAGAGCGGCGCTTCAGGTTCTGCTGAATCCGCTCCAGATACTTGTCCTGAAGCTTCATCGAACCGCCGCTGCCGCCGAGGCGAAATGCCAGGATTTCACCCATGATGCTGATAGCTATCTCTTCGGGAGTGCGGCCGCCGATGTCGAGCCCGATAGGAGCATGGACTGCCTTAACCCGTTCGATTGACCACCCGCGTTGGAGCAACTCCTCATAGATTAGGATCGTCTTGCGGCGGCTGCCGAGCAGGCCAACATAACTTGCCGGCGTATCCATCGCGGCTGCCAGCGCCGCGTCGTCGTATTGATGTCCGCGGGTTGCAACCACAATGAACGTGTTTGCGTTGATTGGCAGGCCGCGAATGGTAGCCGCATACTCCCCCGCCCTCACGATGTCCGCCTCCGGAAACCTCTCGGCGTTGGCGAAATACTCGCGGTCGTCGACAACGTACAGGCGAAATCCAACGCTCTTTGCAACCGGCGCCAATGCCTTGCTAACGTGGCCGCCGCCCACAACCACAAGTGTCGGAGGCGTGGTAAACGCCTCTATGAAATATTCGACGCCGTCGTCAGCGACAACGTAGTCGTTCTTGCCGAGGGCCATCAGTTCCCTCGCGCGTCGGCTTGCCTGCTTGTCGAGCCGATCATCCCCCAGCGTTCCAACGTTATTCCCATCCTCCCTGACAAGCATCTTGGCGCCCACACGAAGCGAAGAACCTTGCGGGGCTACCATCAGGTTCGCGATCGCGACCGGCTTGCCGCCCTCGTACGCCGCGACTACCTCCTGAGCGAAGTCGAGATAGTCCGGGGCCTGACGAATCGGGTCGATCAGGAAGTACATGGTCCCGCCGCACACAAGGCCGTCCTGCGCGGCCAGGTCCTCGTTAAGCTGGTAGTCCCGCATCTCGGCGCCGCCGCCCCTCTTCATGAGCTCCTGCGCGGCGAACCAGATGACGCCTTCGACACACCCGCCCCCAAGGGTTCCAACGCCTGAACCGTCCGACCTGACGAGCAGTTTTGCGCCAGGCTTCTGTGGGGTGGATCCCGAAGTGCGGACGACCGTCGCAACGGCAACGGGGCTGCCTTGTTTAAGTTCTTCGACTGCTGCCCGGAATACTGGTTCCATGGCGCGTGCGCCCCTCCCTGGGAGATTCGTTGGCCGAAACGCCGTTCTGGCGCCACTTCAGGCTACCTTAATACCGCGTCTATCCCAGTTTAATTTGTATTGATTTCAGAATAGCACAGCGCCACGAAACCTCTGTCGAGGCTGCATGTCGCAAGCCCAGAATCGTCCAATGGCATTGCCAGCCATCGATCGGTCCGGCGGCTTCCGTTCAGGCTTTGCCGAGTGGCGCAGTCAGATTCAGTGAACCCGGTGCGGCTCCAACGCCTCGTAGTTTAATTCGAGACCCAGACCCGGCCGGTCCGGCGCGTAAACGTATCCGTCCTTAATGGCGAGCGTGTCCTTATACATGTTCCCGTGCATCGGGTCGACGGAGTCACGGTAATACTCGAGGATCAACCCGTTCGATATCGCCGTCACGAGGTGGATGTGCACCTCCTGCGCTCCGTGGGGCGCAATGTCGAGATCGTTCGCCTGCGCCAACGCTACGACCTTCATGAACTCCGTGATGCCTCCCATGATCAGTGCGTCGGGCTGCAAAATGTCCACGGCGCGGTGGTTGATCATGTCCCTGAACCCGTAGCGAGTGTACTCATTTTCGCCCGCCGCCACCGGAATCGACGTCGATCGCGTTATCTCCCGCTGGCCGATGTAGTCGTCCGGTTCCACCGGCTCCTCGAACCAGAAGAGGTCGTACTTCTCCGCCTTGCGGGCAAACTCGATCGCCTGGTAGTGGCGGTAGGCGTTGTTGGCGTCGACCATTACTTTTACGTCGGGGCCGACGGTCTCCCGGACCACGCGCACGCGCTCGACGTCCTCATTGATTGGAACGGCGCCGATCTTCATTTTGACCGCCCGTGCGCCGAGTTCCAGGTTGACCTCCATCTCCTCGGCGAGTTCCTTCAGACCTTTGCCCTCCTCGTAGTAGCCGCCCGCGACGTACGTGTCGATCTTGTTCGAAAAGCCGCCGAGCAGCTTGTAGACGGGAAGCCCGGCGATCTTGCCCTTGAGGTCCCAAAGAGCGATGTCAATGCCCGATATGACACGGGTCGAAATACCGCGCCTGCCGACGAGCTTTGGCCGCCACATCTCATACCAGTGGCGTTCGTTATCCAGCGGATCGCGGCCGATAAGGACCTGTTTGAGGTGGTCCACCATGGCGACGCCGACCCCTGGCGCATCCTGGATCGATGCGCCGATTCCCAGGCCGGTCGGGCCTTCATCGGTGTCGATGTGAATTACGTTGAGCCCACTGTGGGTGTACGTATAGAGGCCATTGGTGATCGGCACAGCCCGCGGCCAGCGGAACACCTCGGTTCGCACGTCGGTAATCTTCAAAATGCTTGCTCCATCGTTGCATCGCGGGCCGGTTCGCATCGCCCGCTACGGTCAAGATGTGAGAATACTACCGGCCAATGCAAAGGAATGTAATCAATCCGGGCCCGTGCCGGATGGATGGATGGTGTTTAACTGGTAAAAGGTTATCGATCAACGCATTCCGCGTGCACGGCGGATCGTGGGGACGTGACGGTCAGGCCGGATTTTGCCGAACGATCATCGGATTGGGCGGTGACGGGAGCGTGAAACCGGGGCAACTTCAAGGCATACTGTAAGAACTGGACAAGGGCCCGTAGCTCAGGGGTAAGAGCGGTCGGCTCATAACCGATTGGTCGCAGGTTCGAATCCTGCCGGGCCCACCACACTTGACGATAGACAGAACCATCTTCGAGATGTGGCTGGTCCTGGCAGGCTCACCAAAGTCTGCTACCGCTACTGGGCGGGAGTATCGTGGGATGTGCCTAAGTGGACGGTAGGCAGTACCATCTTCGAGATGTGGAT
>JAKZUY010000098.1:0-2746 GCA_047516345.1 Dehalococcoidia bacterium
TCTCATTGGAAATCGCTTCAAACTCTCTCATGGCGTATCCTTTCTTTCCTTTCCGGGAAGCGGTCAAACACTGAATTCAACCGCTAGGATACGCCGCCCTTCCCTATGCCCTCATCCACAACTTTTGGTTATATCTCGACAGGGAGAGTCAACCCCCTTCCGCGGCGGTGATAGAAACCTCGCTGCCGGGCGCTACAACTGCTGGGCCCACGCCGCTAGTGGTTCAATCCCTCCGACGGGCAGCCCAAATGGCGACCGCCAGCGCCGTTGATGACTGCGAGGCCTTTGCCGTTCCCCCCGTCGAGCCCGGGTCGGTGACAGTCCCTCAGGCGATCGCCGGCACTGTCGTATTGCAACACCAGCGCTAGGTAACCCTGCGCCAGCGTCGGAATTCCCGCCGCTCCGTCGGTGACGAACGCATACCCATGCGCGAACTGGAATTCGCACATGACCACCAGGAAGCCTTGGAAGTCCGGCGCTCCGACCAGGTCCCACACCGGGTTACCCGCCGAGAGCGTAAACGTCATCTGTTCACCGCCCTCGATGATCGTCGAGGTCTCATCCATCGGCACCCTCGGTCTGTTATCCCCGATGTCGCCAATGTAGTGCACCATGCAAGTGCCCCGTTGGTTCGGCGTCCCTTTCCAGTCCTCGGAGGTGTTCGACACGGCAATGCCGGTGTCGAAGCCATGCCGGTTCGTAACGAACGGGAATAGAAGGGTCGTCGAACAGCGCACGATCGTCAACACCGTGAACGGATCGTCGCCTACGTCGACAAAGCGGGGCGTCGGCTCGTTGGAACATATGCCGACGTCACTCAGCGGCGCTAATCGGACATCGACCTGACCACTCCCAATCTCAGGAAAATCGCTCGCTGGGTTATACGTCCAGTCGAACCAAATAGGGATGTCGATCGACTCGGGGAGAAACGGATCCCCGTCCTTGACCTCGTAGATGACGAAACCGTTGCCGGACGCGTCGAGCGGCACGGTGTAGAGATCGCCTGCCCCGTCGCCCGAGCTGGTCGACCCGCCGGCCCCATTCTCGTCGGTACCGAGAACCAACTGCAGACACAGCAACCCAGTGAAGTCCGGGTCCGGTTCGCAACCCGTCTCACCAGACTCGTTATTGATGATCTTGGGGACTGTCGTCACAACCCCGCCCGGAATACCCGCCAGGCGGACCATGAAGCGAGTGGCCTGCGTAGCGCCGCCGCCCGTACCGCTGTTCAGACCGGGCGACGAGAATGGGCCGGCGGCCGGCACGGTGATGGGCAGGGGCGGTCCGATCGTCACGGTGCCGCCGTCCAGTGCCGGATAACCGTTCTCTGCCTGGTCGAACGGCCGGCCGAAGGTCGGCGCCCCGAGTGTCTTGAAGGCGCTGGCGAAGCCCTCATCAAGCGTCACCGTGACATGGCCGGAGTCGGTGACGCATTGCAGCCCCACGGCGCCCGCATCGAACCGCGTAAGAAGGGCGACGTGCGGGATGCCCACGTTGGCTGTGTTCCTGGTAAAGGAGAGCGTCGAAGGCCCGCTAATGTCGATGGTGGCCGTGACCTGGACGGTGCCGGGGTTTGTGTCGGGCGTGACGCCCAGTTCCGCTGCGTTGGCGCGAATATTGGTAATTTCAATGCGGGTGATCTCGGGAAAAGATGGCACGATATTGGGACCGAACGGAGGCTGCGCGACGGCGGCGTCCACGCCGGGGAAGGGTACCTTGACTCCATCCCAAACCACGCGCCGCGGACCCTCTTTCCGTGCCAACTGCGGGCAGGGCCAGCGCGGGTCGAAGAACACGGGCGCGAAGGGGCGGGAGGTGGTGATGTTCGGGTTCAAGTAGCTCGGACATTGGCTGGGGAAAGTTTCGTTGACGCCCACCAAGCCACCCAACTGGTTGGCATAGTCGGTTTCCGAGATCAGCAGTGGACGATACGAGTCTTGCCCGTTAATCGTCAGCACAGCGTCCACAAACCCCGGCGCGCCGTAAATGTTGACTCGGTTCGTGACTGAAACATTCAAGGTGACGCCAAGGTTGACCAGGGTGTACACCTGCTCGGGCCGAATCAGGAAGCGTCCGATCGTCGCGATACAGCTGATCCTGATGTTACCGATGCGTTCGGCGAGACCCTCGGCGCGCAGATTGGGCACAACTGTGTTGAGCTGACAGATCGCCCGGGCGAAACACTCCGTTGGAGGAAACTGGGCTTGGGCACGGTCAGCCCCTCCCAGCCATCCAATGATCGAGACTGCCGCAACCAACAAAACCTTCCGTAATGAACGTCGCACGCTATTGCTCCTTCCCTTTTGCAATCGTCAGCCAAGCAAGCAATATACACCTCGAACGACCACTGGCAGTGGCTCCGAGGCTATCTGCCTACTGCTGAGCAATGTACCCTTCGTCTGGGCGGTTTGCGGGAAGAAGAAACTTTAGATACCCCGCCCCGACATAGCTGCTTTCGGCAGAGCCGCCGCTGTTCGCATACTGCTAGGAACGGTCGGTCTGCACTGCCACGCTAGAACTAGCCCCTCAACGTCTCAGGCGCTAGTTGAAGTCAAACACACGAACCTACTGAGAATACCCTACTTGTACCACATTGGTGCATGGAGAGAGTTGTCCAATACAAGATGATCCTGAAAGGGGGGAGTGTTTCCAACACAAGATGATCCTGAGAATGCAGCGGTGGGGTCAGGGCACACTGCGGGTGAATGCGAGTCACCATGCAGCATGCCGAACGTCTCACGCTGGC
>JAKZUY010000099.1:0-5615 GCA_047516345.1 Dehalococcoidia bacterium
GCCGAGGGGCACCGAAATCGTGATGTCCTTGAGGTTGTTGGCACGGGCCCCGTGAATAACGATTTCGCTTCCGGCGCCGTTGCGTCTTTCTGACGGGATCGGTATCGAACGCCTGCCGCTCAAATAGGCGCCGGTGATCGAATCCGGCGACTCGATGATGACGTCGATTGGGCCCTCCACCACGATGTGACCGCCCAGCTCGCCTGCGCCCGGCCCGAGGTCCACGATGTGGTCCGAGGCCCGCATCACCGCCTCGTCGTGTTCAACGATCAGCACGGTGTTTCCGACGTCCCGCAGGCTCTGCAGGGTGTCGATCAGGCGGTAGTTGTCCATAGGGTGCAGGCCGACCGACGGTTCGTCGCAAACGTATAGCACGCCCATTAGCCCAGAGCCGATCTGTGTCGCCAGCCTGATTCGCTGGCCCTCGCCCCCGCTCAGTGTGGCCGCTGGGCGGTCGAGGGTCAGGTAGTCGAGGCCCACGCGGGACAGGAACCCCAGCCTCGATTCGATCTCCTTGAATATCTGCGATGCGATCGCCGCCTCGCGTGTCACCAGCGGTTCCTGTGCGTCCGAACCGTCGGGCCATTGGCCGTCGCGGCACGCCTCTACCCAATCGAGCGCCCTGTGTACGGACTGCCTGGTCACCTCCATGACGCTCATGCCAAGCACAGTGACGGCCAGCGCCTCCGGCTTGAGCCGGTCTCCGCCGCATGTGACGCACGGACGCCGGGCCATGTATCGGGCGATGTCCTCACGGACGTTTTCCGATTCGGTCTCGACGTGCCGCCGTTCGAGGCTGGGTATAACGCCCTCGAACGTCGTCTCCCACCTGTAGACCCGCCCTCTCTGCGTGGTGTGTGCCACCTCGATGCGCTTGTTGCCGGCTCCGTAGAGAATTACCTGCAAGGCCTTCGTTTCGAGTTGCGACACGGGGACGTCCATCGAAAACCCGTTCACCTCCGCCAACGATGACAGGGTGGATGCCAGCCATGGGGAGTTCGCTCCCGACCGCGCCCACGGCGCGACCGCGCCGGCCGCAAGACTTAGTGACTTGTCGGGGATCACGAGGTCGGGGTCCACCTCGAGACGGAACCCAAGGCCGGTGCAGGTTGGGCACGCTCCGTACGGCGTGTTGAACGAGAAGTTGCGCGGCTCCAGCTCTGCGATGGATATGTCGCAGTGGACGCAGGCGAACTGCTCAGAATAGACCACGTCCTCTCCGCCGACGATCGAGGCGACCACCGTGCCGCCGGACAGCTTGAGAGCGGCCTCGACGGACTCGGTCAATCGCACGGTTTCCGTATCAGGTCTGATGACGAGGCGGTCGACGACCACCTCGATGTCGTGCCATTGCTGCTTGTTGAGTTTTATCTCTTCGGACAGTTCGCGAACCTGACCGTCTACCCGCACCCGCACGAACCCTTCCCGCCGTGCGTTTTCCAGGATGGCGACGTGTTCCCCCTTCATATGCGTCACCATCGGCGCAAGTAGCAGGATGCGTGCGCCGTCACCCGTGCGGTTGATCCCATCGACGATCTGTTGCACCGATTGTCGTGAGACGGGCCGGCCGCAATTGTGGCAGTGCGGTCTGCCGGCGCGCGCGAACAACAGGCGGAGATAGTCGTACACCTCGGTAACCGTGCCGACTGTCGAACGCGGGTTGCGGGACACTCCCTTCTGGTCGATCGAGATGGCGGGGCTCAGCCCGTCGATGTGGTCGACGTCCGGCTTGTCCATGCGGCCGAGGAACTGCCGCGCGTAAGCGGAGAGCGACTCGACGTACCGGCGTTGGCCCTCGGCGTAGATCGTGTCGAACGCCAAGCTGCTCTTCCCGGAGCCGGACACGCCGGTGATCACGACGAGCTTGTCGCGTGGGATCTCGACGTCGATGTTTTTCAGGTTGTGTTCGCGTGCGCCGCGAATGGAGATATGAGACTCGGCCATAAGGCGCTCGCCGCCGTCAGGAGTGTTCGGGCGCTCGCGAGCGAAATGCGCGTGCGAGCGGTCCCCAGTATTGTCGGGCTTTGTCATCCGGCCAGCGGATACAGGACCCGCCATGAAGTTTACCAACAGCGCACGCCGGGGCAGGCCGGGGTGACGGGCACACTCGTTACTTCCGACCGGCGTGACTGGCAAGCGCTTCACCCGTTGTCCCCACACGACCCCGATCCCCCTGTCTTCCCCGACTCCGATCGGGGACCCACAGGGCGGCATGGGTTCCTTGTGGTTGCCCGTGGTGCGGACGAAGGTCACCGGCGCCCAACAACACAACCCTCCCCAGGCAGCCGGAAACCGTTCCCCGGCACTCACACGTTAGCGTATCCCAACTTCGGGCGAGCCGCCCGCGCCCGTAATCAGGCATGCGCCCGATGGGCCGCGTTCTAGCGGTGACAGGGTTGTCCCGAATTACACATAGGCGCAATTGGCCATGGCGCATCGTGTTCCGCGTTTCTTGTAATCTCCGTAATCCACTGCCTGATTCCCGCGCGACGTAGAATTCAGGAAGGGACGAAGCATGAGCAACTCGGACATTTCCATCAGACTCGAACACGATTCCGGCCAGCTATCTGCACAGGCGTTTGTCGATTCGATAAAGCACACGCTGACGATTCTTAATTGTGTTGAGGCCGAGATGGCGATGCGCGAGTCGGGCTCAATTCAGTGGATGATTCGCGAGTTGAGTTACAGCAGTCCCGCTCAGGCCACGCTGGGGGCTGAACAAGACACTGACATCGCGGCACAAGTAGCCTCGGCAAGCTTTGATGGGATCGATGAGTTGAGCCGAGGCAAGTCCCAGCCCCGGCACTTCTCTGATGCGGCCATTGAGGCTACCAGTGACCTGTCCAAGATCTCGGACGACGGCGGCTACAGGCTCCGGTTCATTCGCCAAGGCCAAACCGTCGAGGTTGCGGGGCGAGACAGAAGGCATGAAGGCGGAACACTACATTCGAGAGGTACAGGGGGACGAGTGACGACCGGCGAGTCGGGTGGAAAGCGATATTGGGATTCCACAAATTGGATTTCGGTACTCGCCGAAGACGAAGCATATCGAGCAGACATCTGCCAAAAAACGAGGTGAGTAAATGTCCGGCATCTGGACGAACACTGGGGAAGGGTGGAAGTTGGGTTCGCCACAGGCGTTCCAAGACGAAGCCACGCTGCACATACTCATAGAAAAGAACCCTCAACTCTTGCCGCTAGCTGGATCCCCTCGCCTCACCGTCTTGGGCTCTGAAATACAGCTGGGGACCGGCTACGCGGATATTCTGGCCGTCGAGTCGTCCGGGCGACCCACTATCGTCGAAGTGAAGCTCGCCAACAACCCGGAGGCGCGTAGAGCCATCGTGTCGCAGGTTATTGCCTACGCGGCGTTCCTCCGCGGATTGGACATCAAGAGCCTTGAACAGGGACCTCTTCGCAGGCCTCTTGCGGACGCGGGTTACGGATCCATCCTTGAGGCGGTACAGGCTCAGGACCAGGAAGGGGCGGTGGATGCTCTTTCATTCACGAATTCGCTACAAGAGTTTCTGGACCAAGGCATTTTCAGACTGGTCCTCGTGTTGGACGAAGTTTCGGCCGAATTGGCCAGGATTGTCGCTTACCTCGACACCATGACCGTTGAGGGTCTAACGATTGACCTGATGACGCTTAAGGTTTATGAGGTGAACGGGGCGCGGGTCGCGTTACCCCAACGCGTCTCACCTGATAACTCAGCGACGACGCCTCTCTCAACGCCTGTCAGGTCGAGACTGGCGGGATCCAGTGGAATCCTGTTAGATGGCCCCAATGCGTTTCGTGCCTCGATAGAAACCGTCACTGGCGAGAACCGCACGATGTTCGACGAGTTGATTGCATGGGCGGAGCGGCTGGCCTCGCTGCCGAATGTGCGCCTCTTCACCTACTCCGGCGCTGAACGATATACCCTCTTGCCCAGAATTATGCCGGGTAACGCTGGCTTGGTGACTATCTGGAACGACCATCATCAACCATACATAACGGTTTGGCGGTCAGTGTTCGAGCGGCTCGCCCCGAACTCGATTGAGCCCGTTGAGCAAGTGATCGCGCCGACTAAAATCGGGCGGGGAAACACCGTTTATAACATCACGCCGCGAGTTCTTGACGCGCTGACCAAAGCCTATCAAGAGACAAGCGTGAGTTGATGTCTAGCCGCTCCCACCTATCCTCCGCATAGCCTCCTAAAACGCTACGGGATTAGCTTGAGCCTAAGTATTGTCCAGTAGACCGGTCGGCGACGATATCATGTTCGTTGGCTCAATACTCGGCAGTAAGCATCTGACCCAACGGCCGATAGTCGGCAAAATTCACGAAGTCGCTGGCGCCGATGTGGAACCACGGCATGGGGTCACCTAACCAGTACTCGTTGCGTTGCGCCTTGCGATAGAAGAGATGGTGCTCACCGTCCCGGTAGAACGGAATGAAGTCGCCCGCCCATCCGTCGCCGGGCCCGTATGAGGGTGTCTAAAAAGGTACCGGTGGACCGGACTGTAAACGTTTGTAATCGTTAGTGGACCGAAGAATCTAATGTCTGCCGAGCAGGGTGAACCGTCCCTCGACCCCAGACCCTTCGACTTCGCTCAGGGTGACATTGGGACTTATTAGACACCCTCTAAGACTGCGTCACGTCGCCCTCCTCACCACGTGGCCACTTCTTCTTGGTCGATCTTTGCCGGGTCCAGGTCCATCCCCATGCCGGGGGTTTCAGGCGTGCTGATCACTCCGCCCTCGGGCCGGATAGGCGACGCCAAAAAGAATTGATGGACCTCGTTCCACTTGACGAGGTACTCCTGGTACGGCGTGTGGACCGGTGACTGCGTGGCGGAGAAGTGGATGCCGGCGGGCGTCGAGTGGCCATGCGGGATGGTTATGAGGTCGTAGACCGTGGCGTACGCGGCGATTTTCATCACCTCGGACAACCCGCCGGCCCAATAGATATCGGGCTGCAGAACGTCGAGCGCCCCGGCGTCCACGAACCGCTTGAAGCCCCAGCGGGTGTATTCGTGTTCGGCGCCGGAAAGCGGAATGGACGTTCGTTGTCTGAGCTCCCGGTACGTGTCGATGCGGTCAGGCATGGCGCACTCTTCGAGCCAGCGAGGCGAGAACTCTTCGATACGTTCTGTCATGCGAACGGCGTAGGTAAGGTCCCAGCTTTGCCAGCAGTCCAGCATAATCTCGTCGTCATCGCCGAGCGACTCCCGCAGAGTTCGGACAAGGTCAACGTTCTTGCGCATGCCCTCCGGCCCGCTCATCGGCCCGTGTCGAAAAAACCACTTCTGCGCGCTGTAGCCTTCTGCCTGCGCGGCAAGCGCTCGCTCCCGTACGAGGCCGAGGTCTTCCACCGCGTACCCGAGCATGCTGGCGTAGGCCGGCACCTCTTGCCGCGTCGGTCCGCCGAGCAGCCGGTGCACCGGTTGGGCCAGCACGCGACCTTTCAGGTCCCACAGCGCGCAGTCGATGGCGCTGACGGCCATCATCGCCTCGCCCTGCCTGCCGTGAACCAGCAGGCGGTGCATTTGATCCCACAGGAGTTCCGTGGCGCCCGGGTCCTTGCCGACCAGTATCGGCCTCAGTTGGCGGTCGATGATGAACGCCACGGC
>JAKZUY010000100.1:0-5753 GCA_047516345.1 Dehalococcoidia bacterium
CATGAACCAGCGCAGCAGGTCAATGGGGTGGCAGGCGCCTCCCAGGATCAGGTCCTGCGGCATCGTGGTGCGCCACGGGCTGCGCTTGTACACGGGCCTCAGATCGTGAGAATAGTGCGCCTCCGCCATGAACAACTCGCCGATCTCGCCGGCGTCGCACGCGCGCTTCGCGTCGATAAAGTCCGGCCGCCCGCGCAACGATTGGGTAACGAGCAGCACCAGTCCGGTGCGGTCCACGGCTTCCACCACGCTCTCCGCCTCCTCCATCGTGTAGACCATGGACTTGGTGACCATCACGTGCTTGCCGTTGTCCAGCGCCGTAAGTATCTGACGCGCGTGGAGAGGGCCGGGGGTGTATATGCCGATGATATCCAGGTCGTCGCGCGCCGCCAGGTCGTCGAAATCCGTGGTGACCGCGTCGATTCCATGCTTTCTGGACATCGCGTCGAGTAGCGCTTCGTTCACGTCGCAGAGAGCCGTTACGCGGATCGGCAACTCGTTTTCAGGACCGTTGGCCTGCAGCAACGTATCGCCGTGGCCCAGCCCGGCCAGTCCAAGTCTAAGTGTAGTCACGTCCGCTCTCCTTCAGCTTCTCGCAAACGGCCGCCCAGCGCGCCGGCATGTCGTTCCTGTTCATAACCGGTCTGAAACCCATTGAGAAGTAGATATGGATCGCCGGCAGCCTCCAGTCGTCCGTGCTCAGCGAGACCGCCTTGCACCCCCGGGCGACCAGAAATCTGGAGACCTCCGTGCACGTGGCCCTTCCCAGACCCCTGCCCCGGTGATCAGGGTGCGTCACCACGTAGTCGAGCACACCTTCTTCTGAAGGGTCGCCGCCGCCATCAAGGGTCTTGGACGGACGGTTCGAGGTCCTGGAGGCGAACGTAGCCGCTACGATCCGCCCGTCTTGCTCGACTACGCGCGAACCTTCCCGCCGCTCGGCGTCCTGCAAGAACTCGAGTACCTGTTCCTCGCCCCAGCGTTCGAAGCCCCCTGCCTGGAGGGCGTCGGCCCAACTGGCCGTATCCCCAGGCCGGCAGGCGCGAATCACGTACCCGGCCGGCAGCGGCACATCCGGCAGCCGACCTACCGTAGCCTCGTCTATCACCATTGAGAGTTGCTTGGGGGGAAGCGGCGGCATGGCGCAATCGTACCTTTCCCCGGCGAACCGGGGAAGGGAAAGGAGAGGACAGATGACTCTTCTTATGTCCGGTCCATGAGCTTGAAGATCGTAAACCCGTCCATATGCCTGATATGAACTCGTTGCGCACTTTCCGGTTAGCATAGCCCCGGTTAATCAACGGGAATTGGGTGAAGAATCGCGAAGGGGGTGCGGTCTTGCCGGCAGCCTGCCTCCACACACAACAGGACGACGAATCGGTAACCGCTCGGAACGAGGCCAACGGCTTATGGCCAGCGTCTCTGCAGAAGCGCCTCCTTGCCCTGAGTCGTACCGGAAGCTATCTTTTCGGTCAGCCTTTGTTCAGTAGATAGGACTCTTTCACCAGTGGCCCGCGTTCTCATTGTTGCATTCGACGGACTCCAGCCTTCACAGGTGAGGGCCGACCTCGCGCCAAACCTTTCCACGTTCGCCGCCGGTGGCGTCACGTTTGCCAGAAATCATCCGGTGTTTCCCACCGTAACCCGGATCAACGTCGCCACCCTCGTCACGGGCCGCCACCCCGGCTCGCACGGACTGGCTGGCAACACGTTCGTTATCCGCGACTACGACCCGAACAACACCTTGCAAGCCATGGAGCCGCAGCTTGTACAGGTCGCCGAGCAGACGGGACACGTTCTGCTGGCGCCGACGCTGGCGGACATCCTGCACGATCACGGGGAAGAATACGTGGCCGTGGGCGTCGGCACTTCGGGCAACGCGTACGTTCAGAACCCGCGTGCCGAGGCCCTGGGTGGGGCCACGATCCACCCGGAGTTCTGCCTGCCCGGGGGTCTGCATGACCAGCTTGTCGAGCGCTTCGGCCCGTGGCCAGCCAAAGTATTGCCGAATGCTCCGCAGATGGAGCACGGGGTGCGGGTGCTCACCGAGTACGTGCTTGCGGAACGCGACCCTGCGGTCGCGCTGATCTGGTTCTCCGAGCCGGACAGCTCCAACCACAAGGCGGGAGTGGGATCCGCCTTCTCCAACAGCGCCCTCGCCTCTGCCGACGAGCAGTTCGGGCGGATCATCGGATGGATGGAACGCAACGGCACCTTGGAAGGGACCGACGTGATGGTGGTCTCGGACCATGGATACGCGACTATCGAGGACATCGTGGACATAGAGGCCGAGTTGCGGGCGGCCGGCTTTCCCAACGGCGGCCAACCTGGCGGCGTGTTGGTCGCGCCGAACGGCGGAGCATCGCTCTTCTACGCGCACGAAGCCGATCCCGAGACCGTGGTGCGGCTGGCAAATTGGCTCGCGCGGCAGCCGTGGTGTGGTGCGATGCTGGCTTCGGAACGCGTCGGCCATGTGCCCGGCACGCTCCCCGCGAGCCTGGGCAACATAGACGGTCCCAGGGGTCCCGACCTGGCGATGGCCTTCGCCTGGAACTCCACTCCCAACGACGCAGGTTATCCCGGCCACACAGTAGCCGGAGGGGGCCCGGTCGGCGTTGGCACGCACGGTGGTATGACCCGCCACGAACTGCGGAACACGCTTATAGCGCGTGGACCCGGTTTCCTTCGATCAACGGTCGTAGACACTCCAACGGGCAATATTGACGTCGCCCCCACGATTCTCCACCTGCTGGGCCTACCCGGCGGAGAAAAAATGGACGGACGCGTCCTGCATGAGGCGCTCGCTGACGGCGACGATTCGTCAGACGTCGAATCACATACGGAGACACACACCGCGGAACTTGGCGACTACCGGCAGGAGGTCACCGTTACCACCGTGGGAGGTTCGGCTTACCTCGACGAGGGCAACGCTGTTTATCCATAGGCCGCCAGCCTGGAATTGGTGGCCCACAAAACGGCGCGCGAGATCGAGCAAATCGGTAGCACAGCGGTTCCGACGGCATCGAGGCGTTCTGGGTGATTTACATGGGATGGGACGGTGAGGTGAACACGGTGTGGTACATTCGGGCCGGAACGTGAATCTAGTTTTGCGCCCCTTATTTGGACTGCAACAGGTCCCGTTCACGTCCAACGAAACGCTCGGGTTTGGCGTTGCTTCGTCGACGACCCCTTAGTAACAAGAGGTTTTGACTCAGGGGTGATCTGCGTCGATGTTTTTGAAATGCTTCGGCCTGGAAGATTGAACTGACGCGATGTTGAGGCGGATAGAGTTTTGGCTGCCCGTGGCGGCAGGTTTGTTGGCCGTCGCTGCCTGGTTCGGCATTCAGGATTTTGCTGCTTCGAACAACACGGTCCAGGCCCAAAACCTTGCGCTGCCTGTTCCGGTAGAGCCGGTGCGCGGTGTAGCCGGGGACCTTTGGGCCGATGTCATCATCGGCAAACCGGACTTTTCTGAGGCAAGTCCATTCGAGGTAGTGCCGTTCAAGGTGTTCAACCCGGGCGGTGTCGTCGTGGACCGATCGACCGATCCGGGACGGGCGTACGTCTGGGACGCAGGCAACAGCCGCATACTCGGGATCGATCTGGCCGCTTGTTACGCCAATCTCGGTCCTTGCCCGGCCGATATTGTGATAGGCCAACCGTCATTGTTCGATCACTCGGCATGTAACGGAGACAGTGGGGCGCAACTCTTTCCGTTTCGGGCGTTGGCAACCGCATCTTCTCTTTGCGGCGTACCTGACATTTCGATCAGCATTACACAGGAGTATTCGTTCGTAACGATGACCGTCGACGATGAAGGCGCCTTATTCGTACCGGATGCGTACAACAATCGGATTCTGAAATACGACAGCCCTTTTGAGACCGATTCCATTGCCGACGGCGTATGGGGTCAGTCGAACTACAACGATATATTGTGCAATAAAGGCGCCATGCAGCCTACATCAAAATCACTTTGCTTTTTTTCTTATACCAATCGATATATGGTGACATACTATGGCAGTGGGGTGACATTGGACCACGACGGAAATATGTGGGTGGCGGATGGAGGAAATAATCGCGTATTACGGTTCCCTGTTAATCCTGGAACTGGATCGATCGACGTAGTTGCAGACGTAGTACTCGGACAGAGCAATATGAATCGCGCCGACGTAGGGGACGGCCAAGGAGAATTTCACGCCCCCTCAGCCGTCGAATTCGACTCGAATGGCTGGCTGTACGTCGCTGACACAGGTAATAACCGCCTCTTGTTGTTCGAGCCGCCTTTTGAGTCCGGCATGGAGGCAAGCAGAGTCGTCGAGTCCGGCTTCCTTAACCCCGTTTCTCTTTTGGCCGACCCGTACGACCGGGGCATGTGGGTGAACGATTTCGGAGAGCCTGCAGTCGGACTCTGGCGATGGGAAGGGCAGGATCTAAAGCAAGTGATGGCCGTTGATACGATTCGACTGCCAGATCATTGCCCGGGGGGGATTGGGTACTGGTGTTTGAGCGGCGGCGGCATTGGGATCGACACCGCCGGAAACGTATTGATCGCGACGGCCGGCGACACCCAGGACGTCATACGAGCTAAACCCACCATCCTGGAAGACCTCGGTGAGATGCATCTGGATGTCGATAAGCGGCTATTCTACCCGCCGGGTGGGTTTAACTATGTCGGCCTGAAAGGTCTGCGGGCTGGCCGGGGTATCGCTGTACACGAAGACCAATTGATCGTATCTGACTTCAAACGGCTAATGTATTGGAACGACTTGAGCAACCTGTCGAATGGCCGACCCGCTGATGGGGCAATAGGCGAGGAAAATTGGCAGGACACGTGGCAAGAATGCTGTGGAAGGATCAAATCCGATGGATCCGGCCATCTGTGGGTTCTTGGCTTCGAGGGCAGACGCTATATCGACGTATATGACTTGCCCTTGCACGAACGATCAGTGGCGTTTCACACAATATGGACGGATCAAGCCGAGTTTCCGGTGCTGGGCACAGACTCGACTGTCAGTCTCGGCGACCGCATTTTCGGAGTGGCGCCGACCGATGACAGCAGAATTCTTTGGTTAAGCGATACCGACAATCATCGGGTGCTGAGGATCCGAGACCCGATAATTAACCCTGTCGTGGATGTGATCCTGGGGCAGGTAGAGCCTGCTGGCGCTAAGTGCAATCGGCGACCCGGATTCAGTCCTGAGTCGGGGCGAGATCCTGAAATATATGACAACCCTACCGGCGATATGCTCTGCTATCCCGGAGCACTGTCTATCGATAATGTCGGCAACCTTTATGTTTCCGATCATTCTTTGCTAACTGACGGTAATCGCCGGTTGCTGATCTTCGCATCCGAACTTATTCCGACGACAAATACATCGACCATATTCGCCCCGACCGCGACCAAAAACATAGTCGTCAGTTCGGCTGGGGGTGCGCGTGTGCTGTCCGGCCCGTTTGAATTGGACGTCCTGGTCCGAAACGTAAACTCGTATTTAGGGGAGCCTCGAACGGCGGTCTGGGAACCCGCGTTTGATAGCCAGAACAGGATGGTCGTTGGATACAACTCATACCTCGGCCCGCGGCGCGTTGGATATTATGACGAACCCCTTGGGCCCAGCAATTACCCCACTAACTACTTGTACGACTTCACCTCCATGCCGTATTCGGCCGTATTTGACGACAACGACAACCTGTACGTCGGAAATCTGAACCGCGGCGCAGTGTTCGTATACTGGAATCCATTTGGTAATCCG